>JAABTA010000001.1 GCA_011390075.1 Helicobacteraceae bacterium
ACAAGCACTTTTGATGAAGCGTATGATGTTGGTAGATTTGCCCAAACAAGAGGGTATAAACGAGTGATTATTGTTACAGATAACTACCATACAAAAAGAGCATTGTATGCCTTTACAAAGATATTTTCAAAGCTAGAACTTGAAATAGAAGTAGAGGCAATGGGCGCTTCTAACCTTGTATTCACGCAAGATAATTGGTACACAACAGAGGCAGGACTGCAGGCATATATCCCAGAAGGAATAAAGTATATCCTCTACCATTTTCTAGATACAAATTTACACAACATTAAACCTCACTAATGTATAATCTTTAAAAATCAACCAAGGAATCTATACATGAAAAAACTACTATTAGTCTCTATTGCTTTGGCAGTGACGCTTTTTGCTGGTGTCAAAGAGGATATTGAAGCTATTGATTTTATCTCTAAAAATCGAATTGTGATTCAAGAGTATAAAGATATGGGCTCATTCTATGTTGTTAAAGGCGAAATCAATGCCCGTGGGCAAAAGCAGATTGCTAACTTTTTTGTCTCTAAAGATAAAAAGGCTGTTATTTTTGGCAAAGGCTACACCGCGTCAGGGGAGGAGATTACCATTCCTGTAGATGTTGCCAGGTTTAAGGGAAAAGAGGCTGTAAAGATTGGAGGTGGCAAAAATGAGTATTTTGTCTTTACAGACCCAGAGTGCCCCTACTGCAAACGGTTTGAAGAGATGATACGAGAGAAAAATCTTACTAAAAATAACACATTTTACTTTTTCCTCTACCCGCTAGCGTCTCATAAAGAGGCTGTTCCGATGAGTCTTTTTATCCTCAGCAAAGAGAGCAACGAAAAAAGATGGGAAGCTATGGAGGATGTGGCCAGTAAGTACAAAAAAGTTACTCTTTCTCAAAAACAGCAAGAGCGATTGCAAAAAGAGCTAGACGCTCAAATGCAGATTGCCAACGAAATTGGTATTCGAGGGACACCAACTGTTTTTGATGGTAGTGGAAAAAATGTTGATTGGACACAGATACAATGATACAAAAATTTATTTTTCTTGCGATATTTGCTGTCTCTTTGTTTAGCTACGAGACATTTACAAATTACCAAAAAGGGCTAGAGTATGCAAAGGCTAATGGTAAGTCTATGCTGGTGGTTATTGAACAAGAGGGTTGCCCTTGGTGTGCCAAGTTTCGTGGTACTCTCGCTAATGATAGAGTGCAAAAGGTTTTAGAAGAGCAGTTTGTGCTTATCTTTTTGGATAAAGATAAAAACCCTCCAAGCATCTTTAGTGTGCCTATGACCCCCGTCTCTTTTATTATGAACAGTGATGAGGAGATCTTAATGGAGGTTATTGGCTACGCCCCGACCAAAAAGCTCCTGCTGGATATAGAAATAGCTTTCGAAGAGCTTTAGATTCCACTCTAAAGCTCTTTTTCCTACTTTTACAATTAAACACCCACAATTTTTGGAACACCTGTTGCTTTACCTCCTTAGATAATTTTTGGACACAATTTTCAAGGAGTAGGTTCAAATGGGTTTTTTAAAGATAAACAGCAATATTGCTTCTATGAACTCACTGACAAACTCTAAGGTTACTAATAGAAATTTAGATAGCTCTTTAGAGAAACTGTCATCAGGTCTTAGAATCAACAGAGCAGCAGATGACTCTTCTGGTATGGCAATTGCCGATAGCTTAAGAGCGCAGGCTAGCGGACTAGGTCAAGCATCTAGAAATGCCAATGACGCCATTGGTATTATTCAGATTGCTGATAAAGCGATGGATGAGCAGATTAAGATCACAGAGATGATTAAAACCAAAGCGATTCAAGCTGCTCAAGATGGTCAGAATACAAAATCAAGAACTGCAATTCAAAGAGATATTGAGAGGCTTATAGGGCAACTCGATAATATTGCTGTCCAGACATCCTATAATGGAATGAAACTTCTTGCAGGAAGTTTTACAAACAAAGAGTTCCAAGTGGGCGCCTACTCTAATGAGACTATAAATGCGACAATTGGAGCCACCCAGTCTACAAAAATTGGTGGTATTAGATTTGAAACATCAGCCACTCTGACAGCCTCAGGCGAAACCACACTTACTTTTAAAAACCCAACCGGTGGAGCTGATATTGAGCTAGAGAGTGTCGTTATCTCCACGAGTCCAAATTCTGGCATGGGAGCCTTAGCAGCAGCAATCAACAAAGTGTCTGATAAAATTGGTGCAAGAGCGACGGCCGTTGTCCAATCAACAGGTGTTGACTCTGTTGGATCGGGAACTGTGAGATCCCTTAATATTAATGGTGTGCTTATTGGGGATATTGATAATATTCAAGAGAATGATAAAAACGGTAACTTAGTCAATGCTATTAACTCCCAAAGTCTTGTAACAGGTGTGCGCGCCAGTGTAGATGAGATGGGAAGACTCAACTTAAACTCCGATGGTCGTGGTATTGAGATTACAACCTCAAGCGGCGGAGAGGCTGTGTTTGGTCTTGCAAATCTCTCTACTTCTGGTCATGAAAACTATGGAAGACTCTCTTTGGTTAACTCCAATGCAAGAGATATCAACTACAGCGCAACAGGACCAATGGCCAATATTATTAACTCCGCTGGAGCCCAATCATTTGGTAACTTAGCTACGGTTAATGGAAACTTTACCTCTGAACAAGGGCTCGCAGGGGGCGCTTATGCTAATGAAGTCCTTTCAGGGGACGCCGGTCCAAATCTTGGTGTTGGTGTGACAACACGAACTGGGGCGATGATGACAATGGACATTGCCGAATCTGCTATGACAGCCCTTGATGAGATTCGATCAGACCTAGGTGCCGTGCAACAACAGCTAGAAGTTACTATTAGAAATATCCAAAATGCAGAGGTGAATGTTAAAGCTTCGGAATCGGGAATTAGAGATCTAGACTTTGCAGAAGAGTCGGCTAACTTTTCTAAACAAAATATCTTAGCCCAATCTGGTAGCTTTGCAATGGCACAGGCAAATGCTGTGCAACAAAATGTATTAAAGCTTCTCCAGTAGACAGTGGACTTTTACCAAAAAAACCTAAAAGCCCTCAAAAAGGTTAATGGGGATCTCTACAAAAGATTAGAGGAGGTTGCAACCAATCAAAGATACGAAGTCTTTACAGGAAAAGATCCTGTTGATATTAATATCTTAGATACTAAAGCGCAAATACCTCTCTATGATAATCCTGTTGCAGATACTCAGCAAAGATTAGAGGAGTTTAATGAGTATAGCCGATATCCATTTCTCTTTTTCTATGGAATAGGCAATGGGATCTTTTTTAAAGCCTTGCTAAACCACCCCTCATTCAACCATATTATTGTGACCGAGCCAGAGATAGAACTCATCTACATAGCTCTTAATTTTGCCGATTTTTCCAAAGATATTGAGAGTTTACGACTTATGATTATTCACTCAAAAGATCTTAATAACTCTTTGGCACTTAAACTAGCCACCCTTCCTGAGATTGGAGTGTATGTGAAGCTCTACAACCTTCATATTACCACCCCCTATTATGGATCGTACGAAGAGGATATTAAGCGGGTGAATGGGCTCTATATTAATGGGGTATTGCAAAGTGTTAAAAATCATGGAAATGATGCAATAGATGCTTTGATTGGTATTGAACACTTTATTCAAAATATTCCAGATATGCTGAGTAACCCCTCTTTTAGAAAGTTATGCCAAAGCAAAAATAGCTCTTTGTGTGTCTGTGTGGCTACAGGGCCAAGCCTTACAAAACAGCTACCACTCCTTAAAGAGATGCAAGAGTATGTGACAATTATTAGTGTAGATGCTAGCTTGCCTGTGCTCTATAAATGGGGCATACGACCTGATATTGTTACTTCATTAGAGAGAATAGAGCTTACGAAAACTTTTTTTGAGAGAACTCCTAAAGCGTTTCATGATGGCATTGTCTTTGCCCACTCTGCTTTGCAGCACAGAGCTGTCATGGAGTCGAGCTTTGGGCAAAAGGTTGTGATTATGCGACCCTTTGGCTATATGCAGGGTTTTTCTCTTGATGAATTTGGCTACGCTGGCATTGGAATGAGTGCAGCCAATCTCTCTTTGGAGCTTGCCTTCTATATGGGTTTTAAGAAAATGTGCTTTATAGGACAAGATCTCGCCTATGGTGAGGATGGCAATACCCACGCCAGTGATCACACCTTTGGAGCTAGAGATAGTAAATTTGAAGAGAATATAAAAAATGAAGAGCGACTTATTATTGAGGGCTATGGTGGAGAAAAAAAGGTAGAGACCAATGCTATATGGCTGATGTTTCTCAACTATTTTGTGCAAAATGTCTATGAAGCAAGAGGGATATTAGAGTGCATTAACGCAACAGAAGGTGGAGCAAGAATAGAGGGCACTACCGAGATGGCGTTTGCTGATGTGATAAAAAATTATGTTGATACAACAGTGAAGAAAAAAGAGATTGTCTTAGAGAAAGACTCTCCATCAAAAATGCAGAGAAATATAGAAAAGGCAGTTGATAGAATTACTGACATTTTAGAGTACGGCAAAAGCTTAAAAGATGAGGTCGAAACACTTTTTATTGATGTGGCAAGTGCTTGTGAAAAACTAGTGGAGCTTAACCAAGAGAATCAATTAGAGAGACTCGATTTTAAAAAGCTAAAAAAACTTCTGCAAAGAATAGACACAATCAAAGAGATCTTTAATGAGAAAAAATTTCGCCAATACTTCTGGGAGGGACTTAGAGCCACAATTATCAACCAAGAGTTAGAGATAGCTAAAATTGTTGTCAAAAAGGCTGACAGCGAAGAGGAAGAAAAAGCGAGAGATGTGGAGTTTATTTTTGCCCATAAAGCGTGGCTCTACACGCTAGCTGGTGGAATAGACGCACAAGTGACAGTTATTGGAAGAGCTTACGAAAATACTTTTTTAAAATAAGTAAAAATTAATCAAAAGACTATAGAATGTTCTCTAAATACTGATTTTAGGGGATGGTAGTGAAAAATTTTTTTGTAATGTTCTGTTTGGGGTGCTCGTTTGTATTGGCTAGTAGTGATATTGCTTTTAGTGCCCAAGGTAACGCTAAAGCCCATTTCCAGCAGGGAGACAGCGATCTCTTTGGCGTTGTGACAGGATTGCAAGCTGAAGGCAAAAAGAGTAGGCTCTTTAAGCAACCACTCTCGTTTGAGGCTGGAGTAACACTGTCTCAACCAATTGTAGAGGGTGATGACGGAGATCTCTTTGCTTTGGGAGATGCTAGGCTTAATAACAACGGGGAGAGTATTGGAGGGTTTTATTTTCATAAACTCAATCTCTCTTATGAAGACAAAAACTGGAGAGTCAAGTTTTTTAGGCAAACCATAAAAGCCAATCCTTTAGTAGGAGTTGGATCTTCTGAGTTTATGCCTAATGCGTATGAGGGGCTCACTTATAAAAATAGAATGCAAAAGGGGTATGTTTTAGATTTTGCCTACTTAACCGCCATGGTGGGCAAAGACTCGCATCTTGCTCTAAGAGATAATTTTAACTCCATTACCTCTGCTATCATAGGATCTAGTGTAGAGAGTTCGCCTCTTATCTATCTTGGAACAAAAAAAAGTTATGATGAGGGCTACGCAAGGGCTTATGCCTACTATATACCAGAGTTTGATTCTAGTGCTAATAAAGAGTCCTTAACCTCCTTGTATATTGACTATAGAGGCAATAAACTCAAAATTCCTCAAATAGCAGAGGCTGTTGAGTTACAACTTCTCAGTAGTAGCTATACAAGCAAAAGTAGCTTTACTCTTTTAGGTGGAAAGTTAGACCTCGGACTTGAAACAAGCACTTTTACAAATAACTCCTTAGCTTTGAGTGTTGTAGCTGGAGATGAGCAAGGAGTCGCGTACCATTTTGGCGCTAATCCTGAGTTTACAAAAACCAATGAGTTTAGCCTAGAAGATATTGGCGTAGCGCAGATGGGTTTAAAGTTAAGCTCGGATGTTATTGTTCCCAATCCCCATGGAATACTCCTAGATCTGGCTCTAGCTTTGTATATGGGCAAAGATAAAGCAGGAACCTATTCTAGTACAACTGTAAAAAATGCCAATGTTGTGGAGCTAAACGCTCGAGGGGTGCTCAGCGAAAAAACAGGGATTGGGGCAACACTTGCGTATCAAGATCTTGAGGCAATAAGCGGTCAGAGTGTTGATGATAGGGCGCTATTTACTCTGAGTGCTAGCTATAAATTTTAGGAGAGTGATAGTATGAAAAAAATTGTTGTTGTGCTCTTTATTGCTACATTTTTATTTTCTGATAGTTATAAAGAGGGGTTGGGGTATTTTAAGGTCAATAACTTTGAAAAGGCTTATGAAAGCTTGGATGAGGTGCTTTTTGAGTATATTGCAGAAAATGAGTTTAACTTCTTTTATGGACGAAGCGCTTTAGAGATTGGAAAATACAATGATGCTATTGCTGCCTTTGAGAGAATGCTTACCCAAGATCCAAACCATGATAGAGCAAGGCTAGAGCTAGCTAGAGCCTACTATGAGCTTGGGCTCTACAAACAATCACAAATAGAGTTTGAGAGAGTCAAAGCAAAACCTTCTACTCCACAAGAGGTCAGAGAGATTATTGATGAGTATCTAGTGAAGATGGAAGAGGAGCAAGAAAAGCACACTCTTAGCGCTATTGCTTCTGCTGGTTTAGAGCATGATTCAAATATTAATAATGGAAATGATAACTGGTTAGGAGGAAGTGCCAATCCTGAAGTAAGCTCCTCAGCTATTGCGCTTAGTGGTGTAGTCAGTAGCGATTATAGGGTCAGTGATGAAAAGTCAATCAAAACTGTTGGGGGAGTTTTTCTCAAAGAATACACTCAAAAAGAGGGGAAAGACTATATCTATCCATTTATTAGTAGTGGTCTAGAGTTTGAAACGAAAGAGTACGAAATTGCCACACCAATAAGTTTTTCCACTCTCTATTATGACTCAGAGCTGCTTTTATATCAACTCTCATTAAGGGGTGAGGCAAAGTTTAAGCAGACTCCTGAGTTTTTAAAGAGTAGATCCCTCAAAGCGTTTACAGTCTCTGGGGAGATAACGCAAAAGATGTTTAATAGTGACAACTCTAATAGTAACTCAAGAGTTCTAAGTTTGGCAACAAGTGCTAAAACAGATATAAAGAGTGGGTTTATACAATACTCTTTAGGTTATGAGTTCGAGCGAAAAGAGGGTGGTCATAGCACTGATATAGACAAAGATACTCTCAAATTAGGGGCTAGCGCTCTATTAAGTAATCTAGAGCCTATTATTATCACTCCAACGGCCAATATAGATTTTGCCCGCTATAAAGATAGCGATGTGAGCGAAAATAAAAAGAGAGAAGATTTGAAAATTGCTTTAGGTGTAAGTGGCATCTATTCACTGGATAAAAAGTCTGCTCTTGTGGGGAGTGTGAGCTACAAAGATAGCAACTCTAATTTGGAAAGAGCCAGTTACAACAAGCTAACTGTAGGAGTGTTTTATAAATACTTCTTTTCCAATGCTCAGATAAAAAACTGGTTGAAATAGGAGAGAGATGATGAAAAAATTGATTCTATTGATTGTATTGGTAACTGGGATCTATGCAAAAATGGTAGGGGTTGTTTCTGCGGCCAAAGGAGATGTTGAGGTGCTTCGTGAAGGCGATACTATGGAAGTTCAAGTTGGATTTGAGGTCAATGAGAAAGATACGATCACAACCCATAGTAATGCTAAAGCACAGATCTTTTTCAAAGATAAAACAGTCATTACAATTGGAAAAGACTCAGAGTTTACAATTAGTGAGTTTATTCTCAAAAAAGGGGAAGAAAAAGCTAGCTTTAGTGTCTCTAAAGGGCTTTTTAAAGCCATGACGGGAGCAGTTGGGCAAAAATATCCTGAAAAATTTTCTATCAAAACAAGAACAACATCCATTGGTATTAGAGGAACACACTTTTTTGGAAAGATTAGTAGCGAGCAAGACTCTATCGCCTGTACGCAAGGAGCAATCACTGTTCAATCGGATGCTGGCGGACTTCCTGTGGAGGTCAATGCCGGAGAGATAACCTTTGTTGCCCTAGGAGATCTCCCAACTCCTCCAAGAGCATTTAGCGCGCAAGAGATACAGCAGATCTCGAGTTCGTTGGATGAGAGTTCGGAAGAAATGACCACAGAGACGACCACAGAAAATGAAAAGATGCAAGAGACACAAAAGAGTTTTATATTCGAAAAATTTGCAGTATATGAAAGTTTTATTGATAAAATTATTACTGATGTAAAAGATAAGGTGACGAAGCCTAATCCGTAAATTGGTATCAACTATGGATTTTGTAGGTAGCTAAATAATCCTATACCCAGAGCCCTTGACATTCTCAATAAGGGGTTCTGGGAGTTTTTTTCTGAGTTTATAGACCAAAACCCGCAGACTGTTCATATCCACAAACCCGTCCCAAACATAATCGGCTATCTCTTCTGTAGGAAGAATTCTATTTCTGTTTTTGACCAAAAACTCAATAAAAAGCCTCTCTTTTGGGATGAGGTTGATAGGTCTTTCATCAAAGCAGAGGGTGTTGCTAAGGGTGTTGTAGGAGTAGTTGTTGCCTAGGTCTAAAATAGTTTTATCTGTTTGTATCACTTTTGTTTTGAGCTGTTCTTTGACTCTTAGGATGAGTTCTTGAAGGCTAAAAGGTTTTCTTAGGTAGTCATTGCAACCATACTCATAGCCTTTGCTTAAGTGGTCAATATCACTATAGGAGCTAATAAAAATAGCAGGGGAGTTGTTGCTGCATTCGCGGATCTCTTTGAGAAACTGATACCCATCCACCCCTGGGACATTAATATCTAAAAGAAAAAGATCGTAAGTGATTGTGAGTAAAGAGTCAAAAGCCTCCTCTCCGTTATTAAAGGCATACACCAAAAATCCAGTTGCTTCTAGCTCGTCTTTAATCACCTCTCTTAAGGAGAAGTCATCTTCTAATAGGAGTATTTTCATCTGCTAATCTCTTTAAAATAGTATCTAAAAAGGCTTCCTTTGTTAGGCTCTGAGAGTACCTCTATGGCGATAGAGTTTCTATCACAGATCTCTTTAACAACTGTAAGCCCTATGCCAAAACCACCTTTGTAGGTATTCTCTCTATAGTACCTCTCAAACACTTTTTCAGGGCTTTTAACCCCTTTTCCCTCATCTTGAAACTCTAAAATGACATAAGCATCTTGTTTATAAAGCGTTACAGAGACAGACTTTTTTTCTAAGTTGTATTTTATACTATTTGAGAGAGTATTATCAATGATTCTTGAGAGCTCTATGGTATTTATATTGACAAAAAGATCTTGTTTGGCAGAAAAAGTGATGGTTTGGTTGTTGCCTTTGGCAATGTCATCAAAATAGTCGCATCTGCTTTTTGTAAACTCTGAGAGATTAACAGTCTCTTTTATATAGACTCCCTTGTCTTTATTGAGAAAAAAGTTAAAATCATCATAGATTGAGGAGAGAGTTTTTGTTGCAGAGATAATTCTTTGAAGATATTTTGGGTTTTGAATATCTCTTGAGAGCACCTCTAAATAGGTGTTAATCACTGCTATTGGAGTATTGATCTCATGGATAGAATTTTTAATAAAGATATCTTGGGTCTCTAAAAGTTTCTCTATTTTACTATAGGCAATTTCTAGTTTCTCCTCTTTGTCTTTAATATCGGTTATATCTGTATTGGATCCAAGCATACGAATATGCTTATGCTTTTTTGACCAGATGGAGTGAGCTTTACAAAGCACCCACTTAAAACCACTGGAAGTTTTGATTCTAAATTCGCACTGAAAGGTGTCTTTGTGGTGCTTGTGTTTTTTTAGAGCGTGTAAAAGTTTGCTTCTATCTTTTTTTTCAATGAGATCTAAAAACTCTTTTTCGCTAAAGGGTTTGTGTCTGTTTGGAAGCCCTAGCATCTCATAAAACCGAGAGGAGCAAGAGACTTCGCTTTCTTGAATATCCCAATCCCAAACACCATCATTGGTTGTAAGGGCAATGACTTTGAGTCTCTCTTCGCTCATCTCTAGTTCTTGACTTTTTTTTCTATAATTCTCCTCTAGCTCTTTGTATAAAATAGCATTTTCTAAAATAGAGGAAGCGTAATCGGCCAAGAGTACGAGCATTTTTTCATCGTCCTTTTCAAAATTGCTCTGCTTTTTATTGAGCACTTGAAAAACGCCAATGGTCTCTTTATGGAGATTGATAAGGGGTACGGTGAGTATGTTGTGGGTAGTGTATCCTGTGTGCTCATCAATCTCTTTAAAAAAACGAGGATCACTATACGCGTCTTGCACTATTATAGGTTTCTTTTGCAAAATCGTATGGCCCGCAATTCCATTTTTTGCACAAATGGTAATGGTCTCTTTGACTCCTAAAGCCACCCGTGTCCAAAGCTCATCTTTTTCTTTATCAAGGATAAAAATAGAGGCCCTGTCTGCATCTACAATATCTTTTGCGATATTGCTCAGTGTCTCTAAAAGTGAATCGAGATCTTTTTCATCACCAATAGCTTTACCAAGTTTAAGAAGAATTTGTAACTTTTTTTCGCAATCCATAAAGGCTCCCCGCTTTTTGTCGATAGTGTATTGTAACCAAACAAAGTGATGTTTCAGTGAAGCCAAAAATAAAAAAGCCAAAAATATCCATTGCTCTTTGTGGGATTTTACTGGCTGGATGCGCCAGCGAAAAAGAGAGTAGATATAGCACACCTCAAACAAAAGAGCCAACGGCTAATACTCAAAACTCTAGCTATTTTCCTCCTCATCTTGCAGTTCCTTCACTGCAAGAAGACCCACTTGCAAAATATCAGTGGCACTTAGTCAATATTGGGCAAAATTCTGGAGCCAAGCTCTCCTCTTCTGAGGGAGAAGATCTTAGACTAGAAGAGATCTGGAGCAGTTTTAGGGGCAGAGGGGTCAAAATTGCCATAGTGGATACAGGTGTGGAGCTTAACCATCCTGATTTGAATGAAAATATTGACTTAAGCCTTAGCTACAACTATAAAACAAAACAAAGAGATCCTACCCCAACAGGAGCAGAAAAAGAGATAGCCCACGGCACTGCTTGTGCGGGGATCTCTGCAGGGGTTGGGTTTAATCAGGTTGGAGTCCGAGGGGTAGCCCCTGCTGCAAAAATAGTGGGGCTCAATGTTTTTTCCAATCCGACAACTGCAAGTTTTGCCCAAGCCCTTTTTAGATCTAGCGAAATAGATATCTACTCAAACTCTTGGGGAGAAGCAGATATTTTGTCACAGGGTATATCTCAAATGGAATTAGATGCCATTGAAGATGGCATTACATACGGCAGAGGTGGATTGGGCTCTATCTATATATTTTCTTCAGGAAACAATAGAAAAAAGAGGCATAACGGAAACTACTTTCAAGAGCAAAATAACAGATTTGTTCTTTCTGTGGGAGCCCTTTCGGCAAGAGGAGAGGTTGCTAGCTACTCCAATCCAGGAGCCAATATTTTAGTGAGCGGATATGGTGGCGAAGATGGCTATAATAGACCGGCTATTGTCACAACAGACACCACAGGATTAGAGCGCGGTTTTGATAAAGAGTATAGAGAACTAGGGGTGATGGATGTTGCAGGCAACGAAAATGGAGCGTATACCCATCTTATGAATGGTACAAGTGCTGCTGTTCCTATGGTTGCAGGTGTTGTGGCTTTAATGCTCGAAGCAGCGAGGAGTAATAATAACTTTTTAACCTATAGAGATGTTAAGTATATCCTAGCAACTACGGCAAGAAAAAATAGTCCAGGCAGTCCTTCGTGGTTTCGTAATGGAGCAGGGCATTTAGTGAGCCATAACTTTGGTTTTGGCGTGGTCAATGCCAAAGAGGCTGTCTTGGTAGCCCAGAATTTTCCATCCCTCAAAAAAGAGAAGATTTCAAAACTTTTTATGGCAAAAAACTCTCAAATGATCACTATCGAAAACACCAATGTTGATCATATAGAGTTTGTAGATATTTGGGTGGATATAGGGGGACAAGACCCTAAAGATCTTGAGATTTCTCTTATTTCACCACTTGGTACCCGCTCCGTTTTACAGACACAAGAGGCTCCCTTGCCACACAACTTCCTAAGAAAATGGCGTTTTGGCAGTGTGCAGTTTTTGGATGAGTCAAGCACGGGAGCGTGGCGTTTAGAAGTTGTAAGCAGACAGAACGAAGCAGAGATATATTCATGGGGAGTACAATTTTATGGACATTAAAAAGCTACTTTTTTTTCTACCGGCACTCCTTTTTGCGGAGTACTCTTTTAAGGTAAGCCAAGAGAAATTTGCGACCTATAAAGAGCAAAGAACAAGCAGATCGCAAAATGCACACACTTTTCTGCGAGAGGGTGTGCAGATGAAAACGGATGGCAAAATGATTGTCTCTTTTAAACAACCTATGGCTATTAAACAGTTTGAAACGAGCTATGGCGTCAAAATGGTGGCAAAGATCTCCCAAACAAGAGAGAGTTATATTTTTACAACCTCAAACTCTTTGGGAGCAACTTGCGAAAAAATTGGTAAAGACGACAGAGTGAGATTTGCATTTCCAAATTGGAAAGATAGAAAAGAGCTGTATTGATGAAGGACTAAGACACCCCTAGAGGTTCTAGAGGCGTCCGCAACCGACTTCGTGGTAGTATCGGTAGCACGCCAATTTTCTAAACCCTTTTTTAATATAATTTATTCTGATCTAAAAGGTCAATACTTTAATAACCAAAAGGTAGCAAGTGGTAAAAGTAGCATTAGTTGGTAGGCCAAATGCAGGAAAAAGTTCTCTGTTTAATCGTTTTGTAAAGTTTAGAGATGCAATCACAAGCGATGTGGCAGGAACAACAAGAGATATCAAAAAAAGAGTGGCCACATTTAATGGATACGAAGCAGAGCTTTTTGATACAGGGGGACTAGAGGATAGGGATGAGATGTTTTTGCATGTAAAAAGAAAAGCATTAGAGTCTGCAAAAGAGGCAGACATTGTGCTTTTTATTGTGGATGCAAAAATTATCCCTGATGACGAAGATAAAAAACTTTTTTACTCCATCCAAGAAGCGTGTGGAAAAATTGCTCTTGTGCTTAACAAAGTGGATAACGAAAAGCAGGATGATAGGCTTTTTGAGTTCTACTCTTTTGGTGCGGAGAATGTGTTTTTAATCTCTTGTGCCCACAATAGGGGTGTGGCTACTTTAGAAAATTGGGTGGGTCACTCTATTAAAGAGATTGGTGGATATATAGATGCAGCACATGTGGAAAAATTTGATGAGTTTGATGGTTTGTTGGATAATTTTGATGAAGAGGGAGAGCTATTAGAAACAGCGCAAGAGGAGGACTCTAATGAGATTAGAGTTGCGATTATTGGTCGCCCTAATGTTGGAAAAAGCTCTTTGCTCAACGCGCTTATTCAAGAGGAGCGATCGGTTGTGAGCTCTATTGCTGGAACAACTATCGATCCTGTAGATGAGACGATTACTGTAGGAGATAAAGCGATCACTTTTGTGGATACAGCAGGGGTTAGGAAGCGATCAAAGATACTCGGGATAGAGAAGCTAGGACTCAATAGAACCCAAAAGATGTTAGAAAAGGCCGATATTGCCCTTTTGACCCTTGATGCCTCAGAGGAGTTTACAGAACAAGATGAGAAGGTGGCAGGGCTTATTGACAGGTATAACCTTGCTACGATTATTGTGATTAACAAATATGACATAGCTGAGCACTCCTATGAGGAGTTGGCTAAAAGTTTAAGACAAAAGTTTAGATTTTTAGAGTACGCCCCCTCCATTACCCTCAGCGCAAAAACCCTCAAACGCACCCATAAACTCACAGATCTTATTTTGCAAGTGTATGACAACTACTCCCAAAGAATTCCCACATCGAAGCTCAATGAGCTTTTAAGAGTGGCAATGATCAAACACCACGCCCCTACATACAAAACAAAACCACTTAAAATATATTTTGCAACACAGTTTGAGACAAAACCTCCAAAGATAGCTTTGGTCTGCAACTATCCGAGTGGATTTCATTTTAGCTTTCTTAGATTTTTAAAAAACCAAATTCGAGAGGCATTTGATTTTACAGGAAGCCCTTTGGTGTTACTGACAAGAAAAAAAGGGGAACACTCAGACGAACAGGACCACTCAAGCTAGTAGTTACGGCTAGAAGTGCTACAATAAGAACTTAAAACAACAGAAGCAAAGGCGAAAATTTGATAGATATTAAACTACTACAAAATGACTATGAGAGTGTAGCTAGCAACCTAAATAGAAGAGGGGTTGATGCGTCTTTATTAGAAGAGATGAAAACTATCTCTTTAGAGCTCAAAGAAGCAAAGAGAAAATTTGAAGATCTAAAAGCACATCAAAACAGATTATCAAAAGAGTTTGGCATCTATAAAAAAGAGGGCAAAGATATTGGTGAGCTTCAATTAAAGCTTGCAGAGAACAAAAAGAGTATTGCAAGGGCCCAAGAGAACCAAAGAGATCTAGAAAACAAGTTGGATGATATTGTGCTTAGTGTCCCTAATCTTTTGGACGAAAGTGTTCCAGATGGAGAGTCAGAAGAGGATAATAGAGAGATAGAAAAAATCTTAACCCCAAGAGCGTTTAATTTTACTCCAAAACCTCACTATGAAATTGGAGAAAAAATTGGCTGGCTCGATTTTGAGAGAGGGGTAAAGCTAGCTAAGAGTCGCTTTACTGTCTTAAAAAGCGAAGCTGCAAAACTAGAACGGGCTTTGATTAACTATATGTTAGATTTTAATGCAGAGAGGGGGTTTGAGCAGGTATGGCTCCCTGCGATTGTCAACCGAGAAGCAATGACAGCAACAGGGCAACTTCCAAAATTTGAAGACGATCTTTATAAGCTCAATGAAGAGGCGGAGAAAAAAGAGCATGAGCTGTTTTTAATTCCCACAGCAGAGGTGCCACTAGTGAATCTCTTTCGTGATGAGATCTTAGATGCTAGCGAGCTTCCTGTCAAGCTAACGGCGTATACTCCATGTTTTAGAAAAGAGGCAGGAAGCGCAGGAAGAGACACAAGAGGGATGATAAGGCAACACCAATTTGACAAAGTAGAGTTAGTGGTGATTGCGCAACCGGAAAAGAGCGATGCAATCTATGAGCAGATGATTGAGTGTGCCTCTTCTTTGCTTGCAAGCCTAGAGCTTCCCCATAGAACCATGCAACTTTGCAGTAAAGATCTAGGATTTGCTGCGCAAAAAACTGTTGATTTAGAGGTTTGGATTCCTAGCGAAGGGCGCTATAGAGAGATTAGTTCAATCTCTAATGTAGGCGATTTTCAAGGAAGAAGAGCAAAAATTAGATATAAAGATGGAAAGAAAAATAGAGTTGTGCATACACTTAATGGATCGTCTTTAGCCGTTGGAAGAACTTTGATAGCAATTATGGAGAACTTTCAAACCGAAGATGGTAAGGTGGAGATACCAAAGGTTTTACACCCCTATATTAAATAATAAGTGAAACAATGGCAGAAGAGGAAAAAAACGAAGATCTAGAAGAGAACACTGAGGAGCACCTCGATGAAAATAGCGAGGATGATGACTCCTTTGATGGTGATGAGCTAGAGCCTGTAGATGATGATGGCGAAACGATCATCTTAAAAGATGGTGAGGATGAGCTTCAAGATGATTTTTTAGATCCAGAAGAGTTTGCCGAAAAAAGCGAAGAAGAGAGCAGGCTTAAAAAATTTATTGAAAAACTTAAAAAGCCAAAAGTGCTTTTCTCTATTGCCATCTCCTTGTTGGTTGCTATTTTTGCCCTGCTATTTTCTCTTTTTGGCTCTGATGAAGCGATGGAAAACCCCTATACTGAAGCGGAACTTATCTCTAAAAGTCTGCAAGAAAAAGATCTCATTCAGTTAGATCTAAAACAAAATTCTATTGAAAAACTTATTGAAAAAGCAACCATTTTTTACGAGCAGGGAGAAAGAGAGAAATCTTTGGATCTTTTTAATGAGGTGGCTATCTACAATGAGTCGCTCTCATGGTATAACCTTGGGGTAGCGAGAGTCAAAGAGCGAGACTATGAAAATGCATTAGAAGCCTTTAAAAAGGCGCTTAATAGTAATGAGCACCGATGTGAGAGTGCCGTGAATGCTGCTGTGTGCTCTTTGGAACTAGGAGACAGAGCAGGATTTAATCACTACATAGATTTGGCTTATAAATATCTTCCTGAAAGAGTTTCTTCACCACTATACTCCTATTTGTACTCTGTAATTAGCCACTATAGAGACAAGCCTTTTCAAGTTATTGTAAGCTCAAAAGAGCCAACAGTTGATAAGTATAGAGAGGAAAAGCACCGAGTGACAGCAAAATCTTTTTTGATGCTTGAAGATGCAAAAAGCGCTATTGATCATCTAGAGCTTGCAAAAACAGGGGACGATCTTTTGACCCTTGGTCTTTTATATGCAAGAATCGGTGAGTACGAAAATGCCCAAACTAGGCTCAGAGAGGCCATTAGTACCAAAGTGGATGTGAATGAGAGCAAAGAGGCACTATTGCTCACCTATCTTAAAACAGGAGAGCTAAATAATGCAGGCAACACTATCAACTCCTCATTATCAGGTCTAGGCAGGTATCCAATTAAAGTGAAGCTGAAAAAGAGGCTCTTTGATATTGGTTTGGCGCAGGAGTATTTCTCAGAGAACCTTCTTTTGGATAAAGAGGTATTTCTAGGCACACTTTTTTATTTTACCCCTTATCAGATCTTAGATCCCACAAGAACTTTGAAGCTCATTCAAAAAGGAGAGCTGAGTATTGAAGGAAGCGATATTAGCGAGGCAAAAAACTATTTAAGCGATAGTGTTACTCTCTCTGGCATTCATGGAAGCCTTGCTTTGGGGGTAAAGCTAGCTATTAATAATCGTTTAATCGAGGCCAATGAGATCTTTAAGCGGGTCGAAGAGAACTATAGAAGCCACGATGTATTAGAGTATAATCTTGCGCTTTCTTATGCGCAACTTGGCAACTATAATGATGCGTATGATCACTTTAAAAGAGCCTATTTTCTGAATAAAAACAACCACATGGCAGGGGTGTTTGCTGTGATTACCTCTGCGTATGCTGGGATAGATGAGCAGGAAAATATGCAAGAGCTCTTAGAGTATTTTGGAGACAGAGAGGATGATGAGTCAAGATTTTATACAGCCATTCTCAACTTTTATTCTGACAATCTTTTAGCCTTTGCAAGATGGCTAGAGAGTGAGAAAAAAGATGATCCTAGATATGTACTTTTAGACATTTTTACAGCCGATAAGCTCGAGCGTTTTACAACCCTAAAAGAGAAAACCTCAAAACTAAGAGAGATGTATCCAAGGGAGTTTCTATCAAATATCTTAGATATCTATGCGGATAATAGAAAATATACTATCAAACAAAAAGCTTTTGGTTTTCAAGACTTTATGCACTTAGATAATTTTGATAAAACAGCCATCTACTACGGCTCGCCAACCATTAGAGACCTCTATATTAAACTAGGGCTCCTTACAGGGAACCTTCGTCAAATTAGAGAAAAGTTCCAAGAGCAGTTAGCTATAGAGGTTAATAATCCAAAAGGGCTTATGCAAGGGCTCGCTTTGGTGAATGTCTATTTGGGCTATTTTGAGGAGGCTTTTTCAATATACAACCAGTTGATTGACGAGCAGGGTATGAACGATAGCAAAACGCTCCTTCAAGCTTCAGTAGCAGCTATAGGCGCAAATCATAAAGAGAATGCTATTGCTCTTTTAGAGCTTGCAATCTTGCAAAACAGACGCAATTTTGAAGCTAGGTATGGGCTGGCTCTTTTGTATATGGAGATTGGAAACTATGAAGGGGCAGCTATTCAGCTCACCAATGTAGATAGTGGCATATATGACTCTAAATATTATGATTTTGATTTAGTCAATCAGTAAAACATACTCTCCAGAGTACTGCACGCACACCTTATTATCTTCTTTGATACTAACATCAAGGGTGAGGGAGGCTCTTTTTTTTGTGGCTAGTTTCTCTATAAGATCTTGGAGTCTCTCTTTTGGTGGAAAAGCAACAGTTGCCGTAAAGTCTTTTTTGATGGGTCTTGCATATTTCATCTGGCTTTTGTAAATTACAATATCCGCGTTAAGTGCATTGATTTGCGCAATAACCCAACAAAGAGACCACCCTGTAATAGTACACAAAGAGGCAATACTTCCGCCAAAAGCTGTCAGTTTATCGTTGATATTGTGATCAAGCGGAGCTTGAAGAGACAGGTGTTTCTCATTGAGCGTCTCCACTGTAAATAGGAGGGTTTTCGTTGGTGGTATTTCGTTATGTAACTTCTCTTGAAGTTCTTGCTGTAATTTATTCCAATTCATTGAATACCCCTCTTTGGTGTTATATACTAAAGCAATTATATACGAAGGATGATAAATGGCTGGAATGAATGCAGAGAATACACTGATTGTGATGGTCGATGTGCAGGAGAAGCTTTTCCCCCATATCCATAAAAATAGAGAGCTTGAGAAAAAAATGGGAATTTTGCTGCAAGGGGCTAAGACTTTAGGTGTGCCTATTATGGTAAATGAGCAGTATAAAAAAGGGCTTGGAGCGACCGTTGCCCCTTTGCAAGAGCTTATAGGAGCGTACCAATCTTTTGAAAAAACAACCTTTTCTTGCTGTAAAAATGACGCCACTTTTGAGGCAATTAAAGCGATGAATAAAGAGTTTGTTGTTGTATTTGGTGTGGAGACTCATATCTGTGTGATGCAAACAGTGCTTGATCTTAATAGCAAGGGGTATAAAACTATTTTGGTAGCGGATTGTGTGGGTTCAAGAAAAGAGAAAGATACAGAAGTGGCTATCCAAAGAATGGTGCAAGCTGGGGTCGTGCCAACGACTTATGAGTCCTTTCTTTTTGAGATCTTAGTCAATGCAAAACATGAAAAGTTTAAAGAGATTAGTAAGTTAGTTAAATAGTTTCTTAGTATAATCTTGCATGACAAAAGAGATAGATTTTTCTAAATATTCTGCAATAAAAATAGGACCAAAGGTAGAGGTTACTGTCATAGAGGAGATCTCTACCCCCTTAAAAAGTTTTTACTTAATAGGTGGGGCTAATAATTTACTTATTTCAAATACTCCCCCCGATTTAGCCATCCTTTCAAAAAAATATAGCTATATTAAACTTGCTCATAATATCCTCACTGTTGGAGGTGCTACCCCTAGTGGGAAAATCCACTCATTTTGTAAAAAAAACAGTCTAGGTGGACTAGAGTTTCTAGGCAAGCTTCCTGGAACTGTTGGTGGGCTTGTGAAGATGAATGCGGGAATGAAAATATATGAGATCTCTCAAGGTCTCTTAGAGATAACCACGGAGTCTGGCATATTTACCAAAGAGGAGATTGCCTTTGGGTATAGGACAAGCAATATTCGAGGAGTGATTGTAGAGGCAAAGTTTAGGATGGACTCTGGCTTTGATAGGGTAAAAGAGAAGCTTTTTTCCACCATGCGTGCCAATCAGCCCTCCTATCCAAGTGCTGGCAGTGTGTTTAAAAATCCAGAAGGTGAGAGTGCTGGCAGACTCATAGAGGCGGTTGGTCTCAAAGGATTTCGCAAAGGAAATATGGCGTGGAGTGATAAGCACGCTAATTTTTTAGTGAATTTAGGAGATGGAACTTTTGAGGATGCCCTCTTTCTTCTTGCGCTTGCAAAAGAAGAGGTACAAAAGAGATTTGATATTAAGCTAAAGGAGGAGGTTATCCTCCTTTAAGGTACTAGCAGCTTGGAACATTCCCGCTGTCGTTAGCGTAGCAAGTTAAGAAAGCTTTCATATAGTTTCTCACTTCCTCTTTTTCAAAAAGCTTTGTAAGAATAGCTTTTTTCTTATCAGTTGTGCCAAACTCTTCGATAAATGGTTGTGCTTCATTTTCGAAAAGCTCTTCCCACTCATAACCAGCGTGAAGTGCTGCAACTTTAGCTCCTGTGTCTCCATCAAAAATACTGTTTTTAAACATTTTTTGAAAGTATCTTTGACCCTTTGTGGTGTCTCTATCTGTTGTGCAGTTTGCACTGAGTGTAGCTGCACCAAAACCTAGTATTAGCATTGCTGCTAGTAAAACCTTAGAAAGTTTTTTCATTGTTTGCCCCTTTGCTTGTTTTAGGTAATTATACATATTTTTTAATAAAAAGTTAAGAAAATCCCCAACAAAAGTATAAAAATAAGACTTAAATAGTCTAATATTTTAGATAAGTTATTGTTTTTTATATTTTTTCGCAATTTTATTGAAAGCACTGCCGTCACAAAAATAACAAGACTCATGCCCACACTCATAACCAAAGCCGCTAAAAATCCTAGAAAATAGGCTCCTAGTGAGAGTGTAAAAATAAATATGGTCACCGTTCCCGGGCAGGGGATGATGCCTGCACTGATAATCACGCCAATGTCTGTTGTGGTATTGGAGAGATTGCAAGCAGAACATCCACATTCAGGTTTGTGCAAAGAGAACTTGTATTTTTTATTCTCTTTTGCTACTTGGAGCTTTTTTAAAAGCATATAAAGAGCGATAGCAATAATAACAACCCCGGAGATCTTTGTAATGAGATTTTCTGCTGAGTCAATGTATTTGGTAAAAAACTCATTGAGAATATAGTAGATACCAAAGGTCATAATAAAAGCAGAAAAGACATGAACAAAAGCTATCATAGAGGCGATAAAAAAGGCCTTTTTTACATCTTTGTTGTGGCTAAGCATATAGCTAGCCACTAGTGATTTTCCATGCCCAGGGCCCGCAGCGTGAATAATGCCATAGATAAAAGAGAAAAGTAGCAAGGTAAAAAATGACAATGCAGAGCTATTTTCTTTGATATCCATGACTAAACGGTTCATTTTGAGGCTTGTTTGACTAAGGATCTCTGCAAAATAGATAGAGATCCCTTTATCTGGCTTCTCTTTTCGTGTAGCGCTCGTCTCAGTTTTTTTTGAGAGTTGTTTGTTAAAGGAGATCTCTAGTGGCAAGGTGTAGTCTTCTATATTGGAAGAGACGATAATTGGCTCCTCGATCGTATGGGTAAGGCCAGAGGGTTTTATGAAATAGGCTAGGATTCCGTTGTTGTCAATATAGTCAATTGCAAGGTTCAAGTCACTTGTAATTGGCTCATCTATCTTAATACGAAAATAAGAGGTGAGCTCTTCGTAGTCTAAAACAACTCTTTTGTCTACTATCTTGTCCATAATATCTATGGCTTTATTGTTGATATGGATAGTGGTGTTGTACTTATTGTCTTCTAAGATCTCAAAAAAGATTTTTTCCACCTCTTCTTGCTCTTTTGGGTCTATCTTTCCATTAACATTCTCATCATAAGTTTGTGCTGATTTGGTGGCATAAAGCTGGGAAAACTCCCATTTAACCTCAATGTAGTAAATTTTCTCTTGGTCAGCAATGAGTTTGGTGTAGGCGTAAACAGTTGGGTCTGTAACACTGCAAAGATAACATGCATGGAGATTAGAGAGAAAAATAAGAGTGATAAAAAATGCTTTAATCCCTTGCAAACATTCTCCTTAAGATAAAAAAGAGCATAAAGATAGCTGTAGCAACTAAAATTATAGAGGCTCCCGATGTCAGGTTGTACTCATAAGAGAATCCAAGCCCTAAAAAAATAAAAACTAAAGAGAGCAAGGAGGAGTATACCATGGTTTTTCCTAAAGAGTTGCTAAAGTTTTCAGCAATATAGACAGGAATGGTTAAAAGAGCTATGACCAAAATAAGCCCAACACTACGGATGGCTATGACAACTGTAAGTGCTGTGAGAACATAGATAAGAACGGTGTAGAAAACAGTATTGACCCCCCGAACCTTTGCATATTCTCTGTCATAAGAGACAGCTAGCAAGGTTGGATAGAACAGAGTAACCGCGAGGAGAATTATGCCATCAAGTATCCCCATAAAAATAAGATCAGAAGAGGGGACTGTAAGAATACTCCCAAACAGATAACTCATAAGGTCCACATTGTAGCCAGGGGTGAGATCTACAAATATAATTCCAATAGCCATGCCAAATGCCCACATTACCCCAATAAAGGTGTCTATTCTATGGGGGTATTTAAGAAAGAAAAATGCTGTTATAAGAGCAGCTAGAAGAGCAAAAACTGTTGTGCCTAAAAGAAATGGTAAAGAAAAATAAAGAGCCATTCCAATGCCTCCATAGGCACTGTGGGCAATGCCACCTGCTACAAAAACAGTTTTGTTAGCCACAACTAAAGTGCCAATCACCCCTACGGCAATGCTTACAAAAAAACCCGCTAGGAGTGCATTTTGGATAAAGGGATACGAGAGTAGTTCTAGCACTGGCAACCTCTTTTTGTTTTGCCTAAAATCTCATTGATAAGTTCCACCTCACAAAAGTGCCCCTCTCTTTGTGAGAGTTTATGGGCCTCCTCTACAGAGTGCATAGTAATTGTGCGGTTGATATAGGCAACTTTGGAGGCGTAGCCCAAAAGCAAAGAGATGTCATGACTCACAACAGCTAAGCTGAGATCTTTATTTAAGGTTTTTAATAACTCAAAGATCTCTTGTTGTCCATTGGGGTCTATATTGGATGTTGGCTCGTCAAGCAAAAGCAGTTCTGGCTCACTCATTAAACTTCTTGCAATAATGACTCTTTGTCTCTGTCCACCAGAGAGGGCTCCAATTTTTTTCTTGGCAAACTCTTTGACACCTGTAAGTTCTAGCTTCTGCTCGGCTTGGATTTTCTCTTCTTTTGAGTAGGAGAAAAACCTTTTTCTATCCCCCTCTAGTCCTGTTAAAACAACATCGAGTACAGTAATAGGAAAATCTTTATTGCTATTGGTATCTTGTGGTACATACCCAATTTTTTTTCTTCTTTTTACGCTCACTGACCCAGCACTAGGCAAAAGGAGTCCTAAAAAAATTTTAAAAAGAGTAGATTTTCCTCCTCCATTAGGTCCAATGATTGCTAAAAAATCTTTTTTTAAGATCTCTAATGAAATATTCTCTAGAACCGTCTGTTTATCGTCGTAGCTAAACCAGAGGTCGTGTACATCTATGAGCTTTTCTATTGTGAGTATCCTTTATCTATTGCTTTTGCAAAGTTTACCAAGTTTTCTAGATAGTTGCTGGCTAGAGGAGAAAAAGTTGTCACCTCCCCCCCTATCTCTTTGGCAATTACTAAGGCAGATTTTTTAGAAAACTCTGGCTGGGTAAAGAGGGTTTTTATATTGTCATGTTGTAACTCCTTAATAAGAGAAATGAGCTGTTTTGCTTTTGGAGATTTGCCTTCTATTTCAATAGCAACTTGTTCTAAGTGAAACTCTTTTGCAAAATAACCCCACGATGGATGAAATACTGCAAAAGCTCTGTTTTTATGCGGCAACAGGATCTCTTGAATCTCTTTTTGTGTTGTCTCTATCTCTTGTAGGTAGTTTTGGTAGTTTTTTTCATAGGCACTGCTATTGTTTGGATCGGCTGCTATAAGAGCGTGTGCAATGTTTTTTGCGATAATTTTTGCATTTTCTAGGCTTGTCCAGATATGCGGATCTAGCCCAGTTTCCTCTTTTTTGTTCTCTTCCTCCTCTTCGTGGCGGTGCTTTGCTATTGGCACTTTTGTAATACCTTTGTCTAAGTAGACAACCCTCATGTTTGGATTAATGTCTTGAAATTTTGCAAGCCACGCACTCTCAAACTCGACTCCAATAGCCAAATACAGCGTTGAGTGTGCCATTTGTGTCATCTGTTTTGGTTTTGGCTCATATCCGTGAGGCGAGCTTCCAGGAGACACTAAAAGATTAATATCTACAAGATCTTTCCCGATCTTTTCTACCATACTCTTTTGAGGCACGATAGAGACAGAAACCATCAGAGGTTTTGCTACCATTACGGCTGTGAATACAAGAAATATTGCTAATGTTTTCATTGTTGCTCCTATTGGCAGTTTTGGCAAAGACCATTAATATCTATTGAGATGCTCCTAACACTTTTTTGGCTTAGTTCTAAACCTATGTCCAAAGAGGTCTCTTTAAGACACTCAATTGTTTTGCAAGCATCACAAATAAAGTGCGGATGGATAGTGCTG
>JAABTA010000010.1 GCA_011390075.1 Helicobacteraceae bacterium
TTCAGTATAGCTTGCTACAGTATAATCGTAAAACCACCGATACTCGCCGTTACTCTTCTTTAGCCTATATTGCTGTTCCCAAAAGGGTCTTTGCTCTTTAATAAACTGGCTCACCTCACTAGCAATACAAGCTCTATCATCTGGATGGATAAGTGTAGCAAACTGCATTTCTTCTGACTCAAGCTCTTTTTTAGAATACCCAAGCACCGCTTCTGTGTTAGGGGAGACATACTCCATCGGCCAACCATCCTCTAGCTTCCACACAAAAAGAAGTGTTGGTCCACCTATAAACATATCTCGTTCAAGCTTCATTTTGTCGCTGGAGACATCTCTAAAGAGCATTATCATATGAGTATTGTCTCCTGCGCTCTCTATCTTTCTTATTCTCATTGAAACTTGCAATAGAGTACCATCTTTTTTGACAAATATCTCATCGCAAACACTCTCTATCTTCTCTTTTAAAAACTGATACACACTACACTCTTGGGTTTTGATAAGCTTATCCTCTTTAATACAATCAACAAAACTCTCTTTACCTTGAATATCTAAAGCGCATCCAAAAAGATGGGTAACACCAAAACCTATAAGCTCTTTTTTACTATAACCCAACAAAGCGCCAGCCTCGCTATTGGCTTTAACAATAAAGCCCTTTTGGTTAAGTACTACCATCCCCTCAGGTAGCTGATCGGCAATAAGTTCAAGCTCATTATTTTTAAATTCTAACTCTTTTTTATACTCTTTAAGGCTATCAAACCACTGGTTATAATACATAGAAACAAGTTCTTTTTGTGTAATAATTCCCACAATGAGCCCTTGGTCTTGGATTATAAGTCGTTTAAATTTTTTTGCCTGCATAAACTCCAAAGCTTCGTGTATTGTTGCTTCTATACCAATTGACTCAATAGGAGAAGACATCACTTGGGAAACTTCTATATTTAAGTTGGGTTGGGTATCGAGTATCTTAATAATATCTTTTTGAGTGATAATACCTGCGGCTGTGCTCTTGGTGTACACAATAGCCACACTATGCCTCTCCTTGACCATCTTTTGAGTCATATCAAAAAAAGCCTCACTAGCTTGCACCGACAATACTTTGGAGCGATACACAAGATCTCCTAAGGTTTGTGTTTTTGCAAGCACAGAAGGGTCAAGGCTTTGGCTAATATCGCTATAACTCACAATACCACAAAGAGAGCCTTGCTGGTCCACAAGGCAGATATAATCCTCTTTTTCGCCAATCTCATGTATAGCATCAGCCACACTAGCATCGATTGACATCTGCTTCACAAAGGGAAGTTCAAGCTCACTCAAAGGGGTTTCATAGGGAAGATCAGAGAGTCTCAACTCCAAAACTTTTGAAGAGAGCAAAATTTTAAGCCCCTCTTGGGTTTTTATTACAATATCTCTAATATTGTGTGTGTCCATAGTATGGACAGCCTCTTTAAGGGTATGGCTATCATCTATCGATATAACATTTTTACTAGCTATCGATTGTAGTTTAGGGTAAAACACCGTTTTTACTCTCCTTTAATCATTTCCCACTGAAACAGACAAATGTTCTTTCTAACAAGTGGCAAGGGTGAACTTCTCAGCACAGAGTCCTCTAGATGCTGTTGTCCGCATGCTTCAAATTCAAGTTGCCCTACAAGCTCTTCACTTTTGTTAAAAAATTCTCTATAGCATTCTCTACTTTTTTACTATCTTCATCTGTAATACTTTGGTTTTGTTTATATTTTTTATCTATCTCTAAGCATACCGCATAAAGCTCTTTTGCTCCCACATTTCCACTCACGCCTTTGAGGGTATGAACTAAAGTATGGGCATTACTTGTGTTGTTTTGTATTTGCTGTATGATATCTGCAAACTCTCCAGTCTCTAATTGAGATTGAAGCTTTTGCAAAAGAGTATAGGCTAACTCCTCTGAGTTGGTAATGTCATTGAGTGTTTCTAAGTCTATGATAGCTCCTGTGCTTCTCTTTTGAGAAGAGACTTCTACCTCTTTACTTGTGAATGCCTTTATCACACGAAAGAGCTCTTGTTTATCAATTGGTTTACTTAAGTGATCGTTCATCCCAGCGTCAAGAACTTTTTGCCTATCTTCTATCATCGCTGCTGCAGTAAGAGCTATTATTGGAACAGTCTGGTTATGCTCTCTAATTTTTCTAGCTGCATCGTACCCACTAAGAACTGGCATTTGTAGATCCATCAAAACAAGATGATACTTACCTAGATTGGCAAGATAGGTATCTACTCCCTCTTGTCCATTATTGGCTGTAGTTACTTTTATACCCACACTCTCAAGCATCATAGAAGCCACCTCTTGATTTATTTCATTATCTTCCACGAGAAGCACCTCTAAGTTATCAAAGGCAACAAAGCTCTGCTCTTTTTCTTCTAGCACAGGTTGCATCTCTTTGCCATTCCAGCTTTGCACTTTCATCTCAAGTTCAAAACCTACAGTTGTTCCAACACCCTCTTTACTTTCAAAGACAATCTCTGATCCAAAAGCCTTGATAATATTTTTGGTAATAACCAAACCCAGCCCAGTGCCTCCATATTTTCTAGTTGTTGAGCTGTCTGCTTGAGAAAATGGCTGAAACAGCTTGTGCTTTTGAGCTTTACTCATCCCTATACCTGTATCTTGCACACTAAAAGAGATAAGTACTTGGGTGTCACTTATTTTCTCCTTGAGACCTATAAAGAGCTTTACCTCTCCATTTTCTGTGAATTTCAAAGCATTCGAAAGAAGATTTGTCAACACTTGAGTAAGTCTTAGTTCATCGGAAAATACAAAAGCTGGAAGTTGCTCATCTTCATCTATAAAAAGGGTCACATTTTTTTCCTTAGCCCTTTGTTCAAACATCACCCAAAGCTGTGATACCACATGATTAAGGCTCAAAGCTTCTATTTCAAGCTCTAGTTTTCCTGCTTCTATTTTTGAATAATCTAATATATCATTAATGATGCCTAAAAGAATCCTAGAGGAGCTATTAATCTTTTCTACAAGATCTTTTTGCTCTTTTTGTAGCTCCAACTCTCCTAACATCTGACTAAAGCCAATAACAGCATTCATAGGAGTGCGTATCTCATGGGACATATTGGCTAGAAATTCCGATTTAGACCTATTAGCCTCTTCTGCTTTTGTTTTAGCTTCTTTAAGTTTGGTGATATCCCTAAAAACAGCAAACAAAAAAGGCTTTTTAAAAAGCTCAATCATTTGAACAGAAACATCTACATGGATAATCTCTTTACTCTTTGTTATATGTTGTGTCTCAAAATTTGAAAAACCAACCTCTTGAATCTCATGTATTCTCTTTTTGGTTTCCTCTGGCTCCTCTAGTGCCTCATAGTCATTAATAGTTAGCCTCGAAAACTCCTCTTTGGTGTACCCCAACCTTTTATGCGCAACTTCGTTAAAAGTATAAGGGAGTTTTGTTTGAGGGTCAATAATAATAGCAGAGTCAGGAAATGCCTCAAAGATGGTTTTAAAAAGATACTCACTCTCTTTGAGAGCCTTCTCTTGCTTTTTACGCTTTGTAATGTCTGTTGCAACGCCTATATACCCCAACACCTCACCATCACTACCTCTAAACTCTGTAATTGTTAACTCAACTTCTACTTTTGTATCATCTTTTCTTCTATAGATCCACTCTTGGGTGTTTTCTAGCCCTAGATTTGTTTTAATCGTAAAAACTTGGAAACCAGGCTTAATATCTAAGGCTAGCTCTTTGCTAAACGCCTCTGCTCTTTGGAGAGTCTGCTCTTTGTCATGAAAGAGTGCAGCATTTTTTTTGCCTATAAGCTCTTCTGCACTGTATCCTAAAAGCTTTTCTGCACTTTTGTTAAAACGCATAATCAGCCCATCTTTATCCGTTGCAATTAAGGCACTTTGCATGCTATCGATAAGTGTTTCTTGAAACTTCTTTTCAAGCTCCACTAACTGGTTTGCCCTTTTGAGTTTCAGAATAAAATAGGACAAAAAAGCTACAAAAAGAGCCAAAAGAAGAGTAGAGAGAAAAAAGAGCAAGCGCTCTTTTTGATACAGACTCTGAAGCTCTTTGGTCTTTTTTGCTATATCCTCCTCCAGTCTAGCTTGATAGCGAAAAAGCCCCTGTTGCTCTACTCTATCCTCACTTAAATCACCAATAATAGAAAAAAGAAGTTGCTTTTTACCAAACTCATAGGGGCTACTTTGCACCTCTACTCTTTT
Organism: Helicobacteraceae bacterium; assembly: GCA_011390075.1. GTDB lineage: Bacteria > Campylobacterota > Campylobacteria > Campylobacterales > SZUA-545 > JAABTA01. The sequence continues at coordinate 4,211 of JAABTA010000010.1, forward strand.
TACTTTGCCATTTTTAAGTTGATGTTGAAAAATAAAGTAGTCTCTATTTTGCGAACGAGCCAGAGACATCTCCTCTTTAATTTGCTCAGGAGTTAAGGTGTTTATCTGCTCAACTGTTTTACTTGTGAGCTCCTCTTTTGAGTATCCATAAAACTCTACTGCTTTTGGATTGGCATCTACAATTGCCCCACTAGTTGGATCAATAAGCAGCATCACAATATTTTGTTTTTGGAATAGCTCTTCAAAGCTTGGTGATGCAAACAGACTCAAAGTTAGCACTATTGCTAAAACTATTTTTCTCATAAAGACTCTTTCAAGCTTTGCATCTTCTCTAAAGCCTCATCAAGTTTAAACTCCTCTACCTGTTGCTGAAACTCTTCTAGATCCTCTTTTTTTGCCCTTGCTTTCATATTACCAATAAAAAGTTCAAGCTCCTCTTGTTTTACTAGTTCTGAGTGGCTAAGCTTTTTCTCAATGCTTGTAAAAATCTCTTGAAGCTCCTCTTTATCAATTATTAAAGCAGGAAAAATAATTTTAAAGCATGCTCCCTCTTTTGTATTATAAACAGAGATCTTTCCGCCTATGCTATCTTTGACAATCATTTTAGAAAGGCTAAGCCCAAGACCTGTTCCTTTATCTTCTTTGGTGGTAAAGTATGCGTTAAAGATCTTATCTTTAATGTCATCTGAAACTCCACCACCGTTATCATGTATACAGAGGACTCCTCTATCATTTTCCATTCTTGTTTCAATTTTAATGAAGGGATCTTTGATTCTTTTTTCAATTAATATGTCTTTAGCATTAGTTACAATATTTAAAATCACTTGTTGCATTTCACTTATTATTCCATCTATATAAAACTCCTCTGTAAGATCTTTTTTAATATCAATTCCTTTTGAAAAGATATTTTTTTCCACAATACTTAAAGCCTTTTCAATAGAGCTATTCACAGAAAATGTTTTAGACTCCTTATTGGGACGAAAAAAATTTCTAAGATCGTCAATACTTTGTGACATAAACTCTACACTATTTTCTATCTTACTGGTTGTTTTTTCAACTCTCTCTTTTGTAAGTGTATTATTCTCATAGTGAAGCAACAGAGTACCAGAGAATGTGTTTATTGCATTTAGGGGTTGCTTAAGCTGATGGGCAATAATACTAATTAGACCTCCCATAGCAGCCTTTTTCTGGTTTTGAAAATTTTCTTGTTGAAGCTTTTTATTTTTTCCTACCTCTTCCTCAATTTTATCTTGTAGATAGTAGTTTATATTTTCTAGCTCCTCTTTTAAGAGCTTACTCTCTGTAATATCAACAAAGTTAAGAAGGATTCTATTTTTATCTGGTAACAAAGAGGCAGATATGTTAACACTAATAGGAAAATTATTTTTTGAATAAATTGTCTCCTCTAAGCTCTTCAAGAACCCCATTGTAATAATCTCATTAACAGATTTTACTATCTTCTTTTTTTGTTCTACATTCACAAATATCGAGCTTAGCTCTTTTCCTATAAGTTCTTTTTCTCTTATTCCTAGCATATTTTCAAATGCTTTATTTACCTTAAGAAATCTAGTATCTAAACCAATAATCACAATGCTGGTTCTAGAGACATTAAAAAAGGTCTCTAACTCCTCTTTTTGCTCTTCTAGAAAGTTTCTTTGAAGCAAAAGGCTTCTCTCTTGCTCATAAATCTTAATGTGTGTTGCAACTCTTTTTTTTACAATTTTTTCTTTAAAAGGTTTTCTTATATAGTCAACCGCTCCTAAATTAAAACCCAGCTCCTCATCTCTTTCGTCTGTCCTTCCTGTTATAAAAATAACAGGTGTCTCCTCTGTTTTTGAATTCTCTTTCAATACCCTAATAACATCAAAACCACTCATACTAGGCATTTCAATATCCAAAAGAATAGCGTCAAGTTTCTCGTTATTAGCTATTTCTATTGCTTTTTCTCCCCTAGTAGCTACTTTTACTGTAAAAAGAGGCGTGAGTATATTTACTAGTAACTCAATATTTATAGGCTCATCATCCACCACTAGCACTACAGGCTTATTGCTATTCATTCCCCTAATCTCACTTTTTCTTGTATTGGTAGCTCTATAGTAAAGCAAACCCCCCTATTGGTGTTTTTTTCATAGAGTTTACCACCCATACTTCCTTCTATAATTGTTTTAGACATATACAATCCCTCTCCTATGCCTTTACCCTCTTCCTTGGTGGTAAAATAGGGATCATAAATTTTCTTTAGTACCTCTTCTGGAATACCTCCACCGTTATCACTCACAGTAATAACAGCTCTATTTTTCTCTTTTTTTGCGATAACCTCTATAAAAGCTGATGATATTTTATTCTCCAAGAAGGCATCTTTGCTGTTTTTTATTAAGCTGAGTAACACTTGAGAAAACTCATTTTCATATCCTAAAACAGGTAACTCACCATTGGTTTTAACAATAAATTCAATTTTATTGCCCTTTAAAGACTCCTTAACAATTGAGAAGGTTTTGCCCACTGTATCGTTTAGATCAAAAAGCTTTTTTTCTTCGTTGGGGATAAAAAAATTTCTAAAAGAATCTATAGTCTCAGACATTTCTGTGGTTACTCTTTCAATCTTTTTGGCTGATTTTTCCATAATTTTTTGGTCCAAGCTCCCGTTTTCATAGTGAAGTAATAGCTTGTTCCAAAGGAGGGAAATAGTATTAAGAGGTTGGCGCCACTGGTGGGCAATATTTCCCATCATCTCCCCTAAAGCTGCGTATCTGGACTGTTGTACTATAATTGCTTCTTTTTCCCGCTGTTTCTTCTCAAGAAGCTTTTGATTTGTAATATCTTTTATTGTGGTATAGACTATAAACTCTCCCCTCTCTTTTCGCAATACAGAGCTTCTTAAGATATAGAGTTCTTTTCCATCTGGAAATATTATTCTCTCCTCTTCTTCGCTAAATCCCTCTTTTAAGATCTCTTTAGCAATCTCTAAGACATTCTCTTCTTTGTTTTTCTCTACTCTAAAATCCAAAGGTGTCAATGTAAGAAGTTTCTCTTTTGTCATTCCTGTCATAACACAAGCAGACCTGTTAACATCTAAAAAACAAGAAGGAACAGCGCTTAAGGGGTCGATATGATGAATAAAAATTGCTTCAGGTACAGCGTCAAAAAGAGTCTCGTAGTCTGCTTTATAGTGACTGTGCTTTTCTGTCTCTTTTTTTAACTTTATCTCTAACTCTTTATTGAGTTTTTCAACTTTCTGGTAGGAGTTTTCCAGCTCTATTTGTGTGTTCATGAGATCTGTAACATCGTTATGAGCTCCTAGTAGTCGTATGGGCTTGCCACTTTCATCCCTAATGGCAATTCCCCTGCAACGGATCCAGACAGTAGAGCCATTTCTATGTTTATAGCGGATCAATTGACTGTAAGGAATCTTTGGATCTTGTAGGTGCTTTTGTGTGCCTTCGAAAACTAGATCATAATCTTCTTTAAAAATCATATCTTGCCAAGTAGGTATTGGATCCTTCATCTTTTTTGGGTCATACCCAAAAGTTTTCCAAAAGTTTTGGCTCATCCAACCATGTTCTGGATGCTCAAGATCCCAATACCACATTCCATCCAAAGAGCCTTCTTCTATAAAATCTAATATCTTTGGATCTTTAGAAAATAGCTCGTACAACTCTTTTTTTAAGTAATATTCAGACACTTTCCTCTCCCTTTACAACTTTTCATACTTTACTACCATCAAATAATTTTTTCTGTATTTTTAAAATATCATTTAAATTTTCAAAGAAAAGATCCACTATTTTAGGATCAAAACTCTCCCCTCTCTCCTCTTTAAATAAGTCTAGAATCTTTTCTAAAGGCCAAGCTTTTTTATAAACCCTATCATGAGCCAAGGCATCAAAAACATCAGCAACAGAAACAATCCTTCCAAAAATGTGGATGTCCTCTTTAGATCTACCACTAGGATAGCCTTTGCCGTTATATTTTTCATGGTGATCTCTTGCAATAATTGCCACTGCTTGTAAAATCTCTTTATGGGAATTTTTAAATACTTCATGTCCCACACTGCTGTGGGTTTTTATTACCTCAAATTCCTCTTGAGTAAGTTTATCTGGCTTCTGCAAAATAGAGTCAGGAATAGAAACTTTTCCAATATCATGCATTGGCGAAGCCATTTTTATAAGTTCCACCTCTTTTTCACTTAGACCGTATGCTTTAGCTAGTAACTCACTATACAGAGCAACACGCTTCACATGAAGCCCTGTCTCTTTGCTTCTTGCTTCTACAAGCTCTCCTAGATGATATACAATCTCTTTTTGAGTCTCCTCTATCTCTTGAGCTAGTTCTACTACTTGGGTAATATCATGGTGAAAGCTCATAAGTTCAGTGGTCTCGCCATCTAAACTTAGGATAGGTACATGAGTTGCATAGAAGTGCTTGAGACGGTTTTGTTTGTCAAAAATACGCACCTGATGTTTGACTATCTCTTTTTTTTCAACAGCTTCTTGAATTCCCTCCATGCAGTAGCAGTTCTCTTTATTGTGGAAGTGATGGTAGCTATTGCCAATTAGCTCTTCATTTGAGTACCCAGTAGCCAAATAGAAAGATTCATTACTAAAGGTAACAATTCCTTGGGCATTTATTTTTATATAAGCGTTAGCTGCATCTATTGCTTTTTCGTACTCTTTTATTTTTTGCATGCTATCAGACAAAGAGTCGATACTAATATCGAGTTGATGCTCTATTATGTCTTTGTAGGTTTCCCTTTCGGTTACATCAGTTCTTATTGCTATAAACTCTTTTATTTCATCATTCTCATCTAATATCGGCTTGACAACACTCTCAGCAATATAGCTCTCTCCAGACTTTTTCTTATTGGTAATGGTACCTTTCCAGACTTTTTTTTCATTAATTGTTTCCCAAAGATCTTTAAACAGACAATCAGGCATACTCTCATGCCTTATAACAGAATGTGGCTTGCCAATTATCTCTTCTTCCCTGTATCCAGATACCTGACAAAAAGCTCTGTTAGCATAAGTTATAATGCCCAAAAGGTCTGTTTTAGTAACTAATGAGCTTTCGTCAACAGCATTTTTATACTCCTCTAAAAGCTTTACTGTTTCTGCTAACTTTTTAGATTGGATCTTTTTTTCTCCATACTGTGTTAGCTTTTCTATAAGATTTTTAGGATTCATCGGTTTTACTAAATAATCATTAACGCCTAAGCTAATTGCTTTAAAGAGGTGCTCTGCTTCTGAGTAAGCAGTTGTTATAATAATATGTATATTTTCATCTACTTCTCGAATTTTCTCTATCATCTTAATACCATTCATTTTTGGCATCTGAATATCGGTCACTACTATGTCTGGGTTTTCTGTTTTAAAAATATGCAGCCCTTCCTCCCCATTTTGAGCACTAATGATGTCCTGAAAAAACAGCGTAAGTAGCTCAAAAACCTCTTCTCTTATATCTTCATCATCCTCTACATACAGAATTTTTAAATCTTTAAGCTCTTTCAATGTTTTCTCCCTCTATAGGTATAGATAGAGTAAAAAACGCCCCATTGTCCTGATTTTTTACAGATATTTTTCCACCAAGACTTCCCTCTATAATCATTTTTGCTATACTAAGCCCTACACCTGTGCCCTTATCTCCTTTGGTGGTTATATAGTTATCAAAAACTTTTTGCAATATATCTTGCGGTATTCCTCCTGCATTGTCGTGAACAATAATTTGACACTCATCTTTTTGCTCAAAAATATCAATATTAACCTCTCTTTTAGAGATCTCTTTTTCAATAAATGCATCTCTTGAGTTATTTAGAAGCGTTAAAAGCACCTGCTTAAGTTCATTTTCAAAACTCACTAGCTCTACTTTGCTCTTTTCATTTATATTGACATCGATTTTATTTTCTTCGTACTCTTTACCCAAAACATCCACAAGGTTTTTAATCATAGAAGAGACCAAAAATCTTTTGGGTGATTTAGATGGACTGAGAAAATTTTTAAAACTTCGCATTGTCTCGGTCATAAACTCAACAGATTTGTTAATATTTTGTGCAAGATAGAGTATCTCGCTGTAGTCCTTATCTTCCACAGACATCTCAATTGATTGGGAGCTAATATAGATATTATTAAGAGGTTGTGCCCACTGGTGATTTATACTTCTAATCATTGAACCCATTTCAGCAAGCTTCGCATTAATCTCGAGGGCTTTTTTTTGTTGCTTTATCTGCTTTTTAGCCTTTTTTACTGTCTCTCCCAACTTTAACTTCTCCAAAGCCAGAGAAGTAATATTTTGCAATGTGTAAATATCACTACTACTGTATTGATCTTTAATATGATTTACCTGAAAAAAATCTTCTTTTTCTCGATTTCTTACCCTAAAAGAGACTAGTTTTGGATCTTTTTCTTTGCTTTCAAAGTACCCTTTTAAAGCATCAATACTACTAAAACCATCTACTTTATGGGAGTGGAAGATAAAAAATTGTTCAATAGGATTTTTTTCAAAATCTTCTACACAGTCAAGTTCTAAATATTTTAAAAATGCACTATTGGAGAAGTTTACTTTTCTATTTTTAATAGAAAATATCATCGTATCACTTTTATCAAATGCCAAAAATAGTGTCTGGTTCTGCTCTTCTAGTAATCTCTTAGCACAAATCTCTTGGCTAACACTCTCTATTGCAGAAAATAACTTTTTGGGATTTGTGGGCTTTGTTACATAACTATTTACTTTTAAATCTATAGAACTAACCATATATTCAGGATCGGTAAAGGCAGTGGTTATAATCACAGGTATATTGGTGTCTACCTTCCTAATCTCTTCTATCATGCCCAAACCATCCATTTTTGGCATTTGGATATCTGTAATTATAATATCAGGGGCCTCACTTTTGTAGCTTTGCAGACCTTCTAGTCCGTTATCTTTAACAGTTATATTTTTATAAAACATCGATAATATATCAAAGATCTCTTCCGATATATCTTTTTCATCCTCTACATATAATATCTTCAGCTCTTCTTTGCATCCCACAGCAATTCCTTTCTAGTTTGTTATCCTATGTATCTTCACTTGCACTCACCTTATTTTGTTTTTGGAATAGCTCTTCAAAGCTTGGTGATGCAAACAGACTCAAAGTTAGCACTATTGCTAAAACTATT
>JAABTA010000103.1 GCA_011390075.1 Helicobacteraceae bacterium
GAGATCGAAAAAGAGATCTCTGAGAATAAGGACACTATCAAGATCAATACCCTACCTAAAGGAGAGATGAACGATCTTTTAATGCAAGGCACCCTCCCCCTTTTTAAAAAAGCTGCTGAGGAGGATTTTAAAGATCTCTTTGTCTCATTGCGTTCGAATGCAAAAGTGACCTACTCCTATCTACTTTTAATGGCAATTAGTACCCTTATCGCCACCGTGGGGCTTTTTCAAAACTCTGCACCTGTGATTATTGGGGCGATGATTTTAGCGCCCTTAATGGCGCCTATTGTATCGCTTTCGATGGGGGTTGTGCGAATTGATAAAAGCCTTATAAAAGAC
>JAABTA010000104.1 GCA_011390075.1 Helicobacteraceae bacterium
AAAATCCCTTTTTTTTGGCATCTCTTTGGCGCTTGTGCTCTCTGCGGTATTCACCCTTTTTATCCCTCTTGATCTCTTAACAGAGGAGATGCGAGGACGGGTAAATCCTAATATCTTAGACTTAATCATCGCTGTGCTCTCTGGAATTGCTGGTGCGTATGCCAACTCCAAAGAGGAGATTGCCAAATCTTTAGCTGGCGTGGCGATTGCAGTTGCGCTTATTCCTCCGCTCAGTGTCACAGGCATTGGTATTGGCTGGGGAGATCTTGAGATAGTCTATGGCTCTTTTTTGCTTTTTCTTACCAACCTTATAGGCATAACCCTAGCTGGCGCTATCACCTTTATTGTTTTGGGATACGCCCCTGTAAAAAGAGCAAGAAAAGGGGTTTTACTCACCTCTACACTTTTGGTTGTGATTGCTATTCCCCTATTTATCTCTTTTAAAACAGTGCTTGTAAACAATAGCGATCTAGATAAAATTGCATCAATTAAGGATATAGTTGTCAAAAAAGAGTCCATAACCCTTTTCCCTAAAAATATCCGCGGAGGCAACCTGAATGCTCCTATTATTGAGCTAGATATAGTCTCAAAAGAGATGCTCTCACAAAAAGAGCTCACTTTGGTGCAAAAAAGAGTAGAGGAGATCTTGGGGAAAAAAGTCTCTTTGGAGGTGACTAATAAGATGATTATCCAGTAAGGCACTTAAACCAAATAGGTTAAAATCTCTTAAAAATTATTGCAAAGAAGCCATACATGACACAACAAGAGTATAGAAAAGCTGTGGAGATCTTAAACCAGTGGGCAAAAGAGTATTATGTGCAAGATGCTCCAACAGCTAGTGACGAGGAATATGACCAACTCTACCACAAAATCAAGCACTACGAAGAGAAAAACCCCGCAGAGATCTTGGATAACTCCCCCACCCAAAGGGTTGGTGATTTTATTTTAGAGGGGTTTGAGAAGGGAGAGCACAAAGCTCGTATGTGGAGTTTGGATGATGTCTTTAATCAAGAAGATCTTTTAAAGTGGATAGAGCGGGTACAAAAAGAGTTTCGGGATCTTAGCTTCTATTGTGAGCCAAAATTTGATGGTGCCAGCCTAAACTTAATGTATGAAAATGGCAAATTAACTAAAGCCATCACAAGAGGCGATGGAGAGATTGGCGAGGTGATTACCACGAACGCCAAAACCATCAACTCCATTCCTTTAGAGATTGAGTACAAAGATCCAATCGAGATCCGTGGGGAAGTGGTTATCTATAAATCAGATTTTGAAGCAATTAATAAAGAGCGTGGAGGTCGTGGTGAGTCCCTTTTTGCCAACCCTAGAAATGCTGCTAGTGGAAGCCTTCGCCAACTAGATCCAAAAATTACGGCCAAAAGAAAACTCATATTCTCCCCGTGGGGAATTGGAGCAAATAGTCTCACACACAAAACCTCCAGCGAGGCTATGGATTTTATCTATTCGCTAGGGTTCAAAAGCCCTCCAATGCGCCATGTCTGCAAAAATGCGGAAGAGATCTTAGATACTTATAATGAAATGATTGCCAATCGCGACACAATCCCTATGATGCTTGATGGCATGGTTATTAAACTCAACTCCATCTCCCAGCAACAAGAGTTAGGCTTTACAGTTAAATCTCCAAGATGGGCAGTTGCCTACAAATTTCCAGCTATAGAAAAGATTACACAACTCAAAGCTATTACTTTTCAAGTAGGAAGAACAGGGGTTATCACTCCTGTTGCCAATGTTGCGCCTGTAAATATAGAAGGTGTTGTAGTAGAAAGAGCCACCTTGCATAACTTTGATGAGATAGAACGCAAAGGCGTGATGATTGGCGATTTTGTCTCTATTATCCGTAGTGGCGATGTGATTCCAAAGATTATCAAACCAATAATCGAAAGAAGAGATGGCAATGAACAAACAATAGAGCGAATCACCCACTGCCCAATTTGCAACTCCCACCTCCTCGATGAGGGCGCTTTAATTAAGTGCCAAAACCTAGAGTGCAAAGCAAGGGTTGTAAACTCCATCAAACACTTTGCTTCTAAAAACTGTATGAATATTGATGGTTTAGGAGAAAAAATTGTTCTACAACTCTTTAACGAAGGAAAAATCAAATCCATTAGAGACCTCTATAGTCTTGATCTTGAGACTCTTTTAAGCTTAGAAGGATTTCAAGAGAAAAAAGCACAAAAGCTTCTAGACTCCTTAGAAAAAAGCAAAGGCATTGAGTGCTGGAGGGTTATTAACGCTCTTGGCATAGAGCACATTGGTCAAGTTGGAGCAAAACTTATTTGCAAAAACTTTGGCACAGAGATCTTTACTCTTAGCAAAGAAAATCTTTTAGAACTTGATGGTTTTGGAGAGGAGATGAGCGAGTCTTTTTGGGAGTTTATCCAAATAAACGAAAAAAAAGTAAGAGATCTTTTCCATATGCTCCAGCCAAAATCTCCAGAAAAAAAAGAGGCAGATAAAGATAATTACTTCTTTGGTAAAACGGTGGTTATCACAGGAACCTTAAGCCGTCCTAGAGATGATTTTAAAAAAGAGCTAGAAGCGATGGGCGCAAAAGTGACAGGAAGTGTCTCTAAAAAAACAGACTATGTGCTTTTTGGAGAGGAAGCAGGCAGTAAACTAGAAAAAGCAGAAAAATTAGGAGTGGCAACTATGAATGAAGAGGAGTATCTCGAAGCTAAATAATTATTTTTTTAGCATAAAGCGGGTCAACACTACTTGCAAGACCCGCTTTTTGATTATTTTTAATAATTAATCTTTTTTAGGACCAACCCACACTTGCTGGGCATTGACAAACATCTTAATCCCATGAGGACCAAGCTCTCTGCCGTAGCCAGATTTTTTAATGCCACCACTAGGAAGCCTCGGATCGGTTTTGACAATACCATTAACAGAGACCTGACCACTCTCAATTTTGCTAGCCATCTGCTCACCTCTGCTTGCCTCTGTCCAGACTGCTGCGCCTAAGCCATATTGAGTATCATTAGCGATCTCTATTGCCTCATTGGCGTCTTTTGCCTTCATCACAACGGCAATAGGTCCAAATGTCTCCTCACAACTTACAATCATACTAGGCTTTACATCTGCTAGCATTGTCACAGGATGGAAAAAGCCTTTTCCCTGAGGTGCTTCGCCACCTAAAATAAGTTTTGCTCCAGCTTTCACAGAGAGATCTACCTGATTTTTAAGCCCCTCAGCAAGATCTTTTCTTGCAATTGGTCCAACATCGGTATTTTCATCTTTTGGATCACCCATTTTGAGCTTTTCAAATCGCACCTTAAGCATCTCTACAAATTCATTATACACAGGCTCTTCTACGATAATTCTTTTTGCAGCAATACAGGACTGCCCTGCATTAATAATACGAGAGAGCACAATCACATCGGCAGCCTCTTCTAGGTTTGCATCACTAAGCACAATGCTTGGATCAGATCCACCAAGTTCTAGCACACAAGGTTTAATCTCAGAAGCTGCTAAGGCTGCAATTTTTGCACCAGCACCATCTGAGCCTGTAAAAGAGACAGCTTTAACAATATCATTTCTAACAATCCCTTCAATTTTAGAGGAGTTTGTCACAAGATTTTGAAAAACCCCCACCTTAGCCCCAGCATTTAAAAAGGCCTGCTCAATCACTTCTGCACACTTTGGCACATGGGAGTCATGCTTCATGACACAGGTATTTCCAGCCATAAGCGCAGGAGCACAAAACCTAAAAGCAAGCCAAAAAGGAGCGTTCCATGGAAGCACCCCTAAAACAGTTCCCAAAGGCAGATACTGGACATAACTCGAAGTAGCATCTGAGTCTATATACTCTTTTGCTAAATACTCCTCAGCCTTACTGGCGTAGTGCTCAGCGCACCACGCTGATTTGATCACCTCACCTCTTGCCTCTTTAATAGGTTTTCCCATCTCTTCAACCATTGGCATAGCGTACTTATCAACATTATCTCTCATCTCTTTGCCAACAGCGTGTAAGATCTCTGCTCTTTCTTGAAAACTTGTGTGTTTCCAGTAGTCTTTATAGATCTGATCAGCGAGTTCAAGTTTTTCATTAATCTTCTCTAATGAATCCATCTCTTTTTCGCATACAAC
>JAABTA010000105.1 GCA_011390075.1 Helicobacteraceae bacterium
CGAAGCCTCTGGCAAAGTGGCAATAGTTGCAAAAGCCTCCCCTGATGAGACAAGGCGAAAGGAGTCTTTAATGGTCTCTGTCTCTACAATATTGTTGAAATGATAGTAATCTTGTAAGATGCCTATAAGCCCAGAGCCTTTTTTTCTGGCAATCTTTTTATCAATAAGCTCTGTTAAGCTTCTAATATAAGGGGCACTATCTTGGGCAATAACAATAATATCGTACACCATATAAGGCTCTATAAAATTGGCATAGTCACTTCTTGCTTTTGTCTGGGAAGCTGAGGGCAAAATATCGCAAACTTTTTGTGCTAAGAGGTCTTGACTCTCTTGCCAAGAAGAGCTTGCAACATGCAAAAATTCCACCGCACTGTCTAGCTTCTTTTTTACGAGATTAAGTATATCCATAGAGATACCTTGTGGAGAGCCATTGGCTCCTATAAACTCAATAGGATACCAATCTAAGTTAGTACACATCTTGATCACTCTTTTGTCTGCAAGGTACTCTCTCTCTTTGTGTGTGAGGGCTACCTTATGGGTTTCAAAAAAGTTTTTGGCTCGCTTTTCGCTATAAACAAAACCCTCTAAACTTTCAAAATCTCCACTAACTCCCATCACTTTATAGATTTCAAATATTCTATTAAGCTTTGTTTTTTCAATCTCTCCTAGGTCGGCACCATTGGCAAACGCTAGTTTTTTGAGCTCCTCCCCCTCATAGATAAGGCTAGGAAGGCTCTTATTTTGAGTATTGTATTGTTTGTAAATTACTTTAGCTGTCTCCTCTATGTTTTCAAAGGCGTAGTGCCAGCCTAGAAGCGTTGCTTCTAAAAAGTCATTCACTGTTTTGGGATCTTTTCTTAAGAGCTCTCCTGATGTAAACAAAATATCGCTATAAAAATCAAACCCATACTCTTTTGGGTTAAATACAACAGGCTCTAAGCCGTGCTCTTGTAAGACAAAAGGTTCATTGCTAATGTATGCTGACATAATATCGGTTGTGCCATCAATTAAATCTTTTGGATTATATGAGTGGGGAATAACTTCTAGATCTTGCAAAGAGAGCCCCTTGCTTGAGAGCATGGCTTTGATTGCTAAAGACTCTAAAAAATCTCCTGTGACCATAAGCTTTCTATTTTTAAAATCGGTTATAGCGCTTATATTGAGATCGCTTTTGGTTAAAAAAACTTGTGGAGACGACTGAAAAATAGCGGCTAAAGCCACCACATCTTTTCCTGAGATCTTATCTAGCAAAAGAGTGGTTCTTCCAATGCCAAAATCGGCTCTATTTGCTAGAACTTCTGCTACGACATCGCGCTCTTTGAGATATTCATCTATACGAACATTAAGATTATACGCTTCATACAAGCCCTTCTCTTTTGCCATATAATACCCAGCAAACTGAAACTGATGTTTCCACTGTAGTTGCAAAGAGAGATCTCTTGTTTTAGCAAAAGTTTGAGTAACCAATACTCCTAAGAGTGCAGTTAGAGCAATAATTTTATACAACTTCTTCCTATCAATTTTTGAACGCATAATAAGCAGAGCTCACTATAGCTATACTAGCCACTGTGACTCTAAAACTTTTCTCTAACGAGAAAGAAAACTAAAAAGCCAATTGACATACAGATATTCTATGCTATTATATGTCAATTTTGTGTATGATTTGTGTTTTGGGATGAACTATGGAAAAACTAAAAGTTTTATATATAGAAGACGAAGAGGCCATTCGGCAATTTAATACTCTGCTAATTCAAAAGTTTTGTCCTGAGACTGTGGCCGTCTCTAATGCAGCCGATGGTTTGCGCCAATACAAAAAAACTTTTTTTGACATTATCATCACAGATATTGACATGCCAGGTCTTAGTGGATTGGATTTTATCAAAAGAGTGCGAGAAAGCAACGAGCGAGTGCGTGTGCTCATTACTACAGCCTACACCGATAAAGACTACCTTTTTGAAGCCATTGAGTTACGACTCACCAAATATCTAGAAAAACCCATTGATGAGAAAAAACTTCAAAAAGCCCTGCAACAGTGCGCCCTTGAGCTTAAAAAGCAGCAGAGCCCTAGCGAAGATCTCGATTTAGGAAGCAACTATAGCTACCGCAAGAGGTCTAAAACCCTTTTGAAAGACAGTGAAATTATCCCTTTAAAAAAAAGAGAGACCTTGCTACTTCATCTTTTAGTTTCTCATATTGAGTGTGTAGTAGAGTATGATCAGATTGCAAGAGTTGTCTGGGAAGAGCGGGAGATGACATCCAATGCTCTTCGCTCAACCATTAAAGATCTGCGAAAAAAATTAGCCGATGGAATGCTAGCTAATGTATCAGGCTTGGGATACAAACTCACTAAGATCTAGTAGATTTTTCTCTAGGGTATTCGATGGTTTGCGCTCCCGCTTTAATACTTTTTCCTCAGAAGAGATAAGATCTCCCTCCTCTTTTAAGCCATAAGTCCAAAAAACCCCTTTTAATGTGTGCATTGTTTTTAAAAGCTTCTCAATATTTTGCTCCTCTAAATAAGCAACAGCATTTTGCAGATAGTTAGCAATACTATTTTTGGCAATAAGAAAAAGCTCGCTAGCAATACTTTCGTCTTTATGCACCTCCATTAAACGGTTATAGGCTTTGGATTTAAAACTTTTGGTTTGTGCTTCCGAAAAAACGGTCTCTTTTTGTACTTTTTTTTGCACAAAATCAATGTTGAGTCTGTCAAAAATTTTTAAGAGATCTTGCAGATCAAGAGGTTTTTTTATAAAGCCATTCATTCCCACTTGATAGGAGAGCTGCTTATCAATATCTGTGATATTAGCTGTAAGGGCTAGAATGGGAATTTTTTTATTAAACTCTCGGATCTTTTTGGTTGCCTCTAAGCCATTAAGCACAGGCATCTCAATATCCATAAAGACCACATCAAAGTTCTCACCTTTAAGCACCTCTAGAGCCTCTTGTCCGTGACACGCCTCGGTGACTACTGCATTAAAGTTATTTTCAAAGATCTTTTTATACATGCTTCTATTAATATCAATATCTTCTACTAACAAAATGGTAATACCGTCATAGTTTTTTTCAAAAGCACCCACATGCAATTCATTGGAGAGACTTTTTTTAAAAGAGAGGGTCACCTGAAAAGTTGTGCCAACACCTTTAGCACTTTCATAACTAATCTTTCCACCCATAATCTCTACTAAATTTTTTGTAATATAAAGCCCTAACCCTGTGGAGTTAAACACCTTTTTGTTGCCATCTCGAAAAGGTGAAAAGAGCTTATTGTCACTATCATCAATACCAAAACCACTATCTTCGACCGAGAATGCAACAAGAATATCATCTGCACTCTCTTGTACATCTTCTATAGAGATCTTAATAAACCCACTTTTGGTAAGTTTAGCTGCGTTTCTTAAAAGATTGATAAAGATCTGTTTGAGCCTAACATAATCAGCCAAGACAAAGAGATCCTCTTTTGGCAAGTTTGCCACACACTCCACACCCTTTTCTATCAATGGAGAAGTAGTCTCTATACACTCATAAATAACATTGTGGATATTAACATTGCCAAGGTCTAGCTCTATTCCTTGATTTTCAAATCTATTCACATCTAAAACATCATTGACTAAAGAGAGTAAAATATTTGCTGAATACTCAATATTTTTAACATACTCTTTCTCTGTTTTGGAAATTTTGCTATCTAAAAGAAGCGAGGAGAAACCAATAATAGAGCTAAGAGGTGTTCGTATCTCATGGCTTATAGAGGAGATAAACCTGTCCTCTGACTCTTTTGCAAGTTGCAGCTCTTTTTGGAGCTTTTTTTGTGTCAGTTCATAATTTTTCTCTAGCTCCATGCGATTTTCATACTCAAAATCGATGCTCTTTTTTGCCCTTGTTAGCCTATTTTTGAGATCACGAGACTCTTTTGTTTTTGTGATAAGCAAATAGACAATAGCTAAAACTGCTAGAGAATAAAAAATAATGTGTTCTATTGAATAATCCTTGTAAGAAGTGTATCAAACTCATCGATCATCAGTGGTTTGTTAAGAAAGAATACACTTTTATTTTTTAAGATTTCATAACTTCGATCATTTTCTGCTGTCATGAGTACTAGTTTTTGCTCTGGAACCATAGCTAGTATCTCCTCTATGAGCTCCTCACCACTTTTTTTGGGCAAGTTCCTATCAGTAATAACCACATCAAAATCTTTTTTTTGATACTCAATTAATCCCTCCTCTCCATCCTCTGCTTCTATTACCTCTTGAAAATAGTTTTTAAACAGCATTGTTGTAAAGGTGCGAACAGATAGCTCATCCTCTACATACAAAAGGGTCATCTTCTTTGTTTTCTCTATGATTAATTTTCTATCCAATTTCATACCTTTGCACTCTATTTTTCCCCTCTCGTTTTGCCCTATAAAGCGCCTCATCTGCC
>JAABTA010000106.1 GCA_011390075.1 Helicobacteraceae bacterium
GAGGAGAGGCGCACATGGCAGTCCATAGTCTAAAAGATGTGCCTGTTGAGTTTGAAGAGGGGCTTGTGTTAGCTGCCATTACCCAAAGGGGAGACGAAAGAGATGCCTTTCTTTCTCAAAAATATGCTTCATTAGATGACTTACCTAAAGGCGCTGTTGTAGGTACAACGAGTCTTAGAAGAAGAATGCAAGTGCTCTCCTATAGACCCGATTTAGGGGTAAAAGATCTTAGAGGTAATATTATCACCCGTATGGACAAGATGAAAAATGGGGAGTATGACGCAATAATTTTAGCAGCAACAGGGGTGCAACGGCTAGAGCTAGAGGAGTATTGTAACTACTTTGTGCCTATTGAAAAAACAGTGATGCTTCCAGCCATGGGACAAGCTGCATTAGGTATTGAGATTATAGATAGTGATGAGGTGCGAGAGATTGTTAAAGTATTAGAAGATGAAGATACAACTATCGAGACGACTATTGAGCGAGACTTTATAGAGGCTCTAGATGGCGGGTGTCAAGTGCCAATTGGTGTCAACGCAGAACTTCAAAAAGATGGAAGTGTTGATGTCTATGCAAAAATTGGTCTTCCTGATGGGACAGAATCTTTAGTAGGGGAGATTCACGGAAAAAAAGAGGAGTTTTTACAACTTGGAAAGAAACTTGCTAGTGACATGATAGAAAAAGGTGCAAGGGAACTGCTAGATAGAGCACTAAAGATGGGCTTTTAAGGGTTCTCTTAAGTTTAATTTAATAACATCTATAAATAGTTGGATTGCTAGAAAAGGATAAGAGTGGCTAATATATCTAATGAAAAACTGATAAATGTGATTCCTTCTGTCGGAGAGTATCAAAGAGAACTGGACTCTTTGAATAATCAACTTGGAAAAACTACACTAACTGGAAAAATTAGTAGTCTAGATGTTGCAGAGACACTATTTATATATATGGAGGAGACCCAAGAGCGGTTTTCTAAATTGCAACAAGGGCTTGTTGACTCTTTGGTTTCGGAAAGTCTCAATAAAGTTGCTGGAGATATCAACTCAAAAGTGACAGCAATATCTGCAATGATAGAAACAACAATGAAAAATAGAGGGGCTGACTCTGTGCTTTTAGCACAAGATAGAGATGTAAAACAGTTTATTAAAGATCCCCACAACTCAGATGTCAAGTCAAAGGTGTATAATGGGCTTAAAAATTTTCTAGAGCAGTATAGTTTTTATAAAGATATATTTATTATTGATAAAAGTGGCAATATAAAAATGAGTTTTAATTCCAATATTAAAGCTTGTAATGAGCCATTTCTTAAAGAAGCTATGGGCTCTAATGAGTACTATGAGAGCTACTTTGGCGAAAGCGCTTTAGAGGTTAAAAATAGATATTCATTTTTCTATGCTGCAAAAGTACAAGACAATAATGAAACAATTGGCGCAGTTGTTCTCTCTTTTGATTTAGAGAGTGAAATGAATACCATTAAAAGAAAAGGGGAGGTGACAATCTCTTCTGTTCTCTCACAAGATGGTATTGTCATGGCATCGACAAACAATAGTGTTGTTGGAGTGAATACAAATCTTAAACGATCTAGGGATCTCAATTTAATAAAATACAAGGGCATCGACTATCTCTCCAAAAGCAAATCAATCAAAATGGAAGATACAGGATTTTCTCTCTACTCAAATGTGATGATCCCACTGACTTTAGCATTTAAAAAAGATGAACACGATAATGTCGAGATTGATGATGAGGTGCTAGAAAACTCTCACCTGATTTCTAAGGAGCTTAGAGGCATAAGAGATCAATCAGAAGAGATTAATGAAGACTTGATTGATGTTGTGATTAATGGGGAGATTATTGCCTCAAAAAAACGAGCCTACGCCCTCAATCCGATTTTGGAAAATATTAGAATTATCAGTGAGAGAATTAATGTGAGCTTTTCAAGTTCTATTGCCGATATTCACAACACAATTATAAGCTCAAGATTAGACGATGTGCTTTTTCGCTCTTCTACGGCTCTTAGTATGCTCTCTAGAATACTCTATTTTCAGATTAATAACGCAAGACACACAGCCTCTATCGATGAGATTAAAGAGGTAATGAGTAAAAAAGAGAAAAACGAAGATGATATTGACATTGTAAGAGAATCAATTGAGCGAGTAAATACTCTCAATAGTAACTACCACAATATCTATGTTTTTGATACAAGCGGTATGGTAATAGCCACCTCTAATGCCAGCGAAGCTGGAATGATAGGCAAGGGTGTGGAGAGCGATATTGTAAGAAGAGCTCTTTCCTCCTCTACCTCTGGTAGCTATATTATGACCTCCTTTGCACCATCACAGTCATACTCTCATAAAAAGACTTATGTTGTCTCCTCTCCTATTATGAGCAACGATAAAGAGCATGTAGCTGGTGCTGTTTCGATTGTTTTAGATGGCAAGCCTCAGATCTCTTCTATCTTACGAAGTTCTATTCCTATTGATGAAGAGGGAGTGGCTCTTAAAAACTCCTATGCAATGCTCACAAATAGAGAAGGCGTTGTGCTAGCTGTGGAGGGTGATACCAATATCGAATCAGGGGATCAGCTCAGTGTCCCTACTCATCTGTATGCTAATGTGACTCCAAAAGGGTTTTCAGAACTTGTGAATATTGATGGGGCTAACTATGTTGTTGGATCTACCGCTATTGATGATTACAGAGGTTTCTATATTGAGGAGAACAAAAGAAACGATATTGTTGCGTTGGTTTTTGCAAAGATATAGAAGTTAAAAAAGAGCATCTTTAAAATGCTCTTAATGTGTTGCTGGCTTTTGTACCATAAACATCGTAGAGATCTTAAAGCTATAGTTTTTTGTCTCGACGATTTCAAATCCACTTCTCTGCATTAAATGATTGAGCTCATCACTGGTCAGAAACCCTGCAATAGACTCTGGCAAATAGGTATAGGCCTTTTTGTCTTTAGAGATGAGTCCGCCAATAATAGGGATCATTTTGTGCAGGTACCATTTGACAAACCTATCAAGAAAGTTCTCATTTTTTTGTTTAGCAAACTCTAAAATAACCAAAACTCCCCTAGGTTTTAAGACCCGAAAAAACTCCCCAAAGGCAACTTCAAGGTCGACTACATTGCGGATTCCATAGGTAATACTCACAATGTCTAAGCTGGCATCTGCAAAGGGAAGTTCGGTTGCTTTTCCCTCTTTAAAATCTGCAAAGCCCACCTTTTTTTTTGCCACATCAAGCATGCCAACAGCAGGGTCCACCCCTGTAAAACTGGCTGAAATGTTTTTTGCTTTGCAGGCTTTATCCCACGCAACAATCATATCCCCAGTGCCACAGGCAATATCTGCAATAGCGACAGAGTCTTTGCCAAGTCTGTGGAGCACTTTTTCGCAAGCTGTTTTTCTCCATCTTTTATCAATACCAAAAGAGAGAAGGTGGTTTAAAAGATCATAAGTAGATGATATATTATTAAACATATCAATAATCTCTTTTTGGTTATTAGTTGTTTTTGTATTTGCCATGACTACCTTTCTAAAAAAAGATTTTAGCATAATTTGTTGATCTGTAATGTTGAATGTGATATTATTAATGCATAAGATCTGGAGAAAAAACATGCATACTCTTACTATAAAAATAGAAAACGATATAGCCGCAGGAGCTGTGATTGAGTTTTTAGAGTCTATGAAAAACAGAGGGGTAAAAGTCATCCATGATAATGTAGATGAGCTGATTGAGTCTATTGTAGCTGGGTGTCCTGACCTTGCTATAATCGAAGCAACACATACAGAACCAAGTAGATCTTTTGATGAAGTACTAGAGGAGTTTCTTCATGAAAATTGAGGTAAGAAAGAGCGCTATAGATGACTTGCGATCCCTTAAAAGAGAGAATGAAGCTAAAAATATTTTGCAAACTTTAGAGAGAATTTTGAGATACCCAAACATTGAGAATATGAAAAAATTTGCTAATTATGATCCTCCCTATAGAGTAGTCATTAATGGATGCAAAGTGCTTTTTGACTTCTCTGAAGGCAAAGCTTATATTGCAAGAGTGCTTGTTTGCAAATAGATACGCAAGGTCTACTTAGTGCGTATCTAAATCATCTGCAACCACATTGGTAGAAACCTTTGAGCCTCAGCTACGGAGGTGGCTGGTCCGTGACCTGGATAGATAGGCATATCTTTTTGAAATGTCTCTAAAAATCTTTGGATACTTTTTTGCATATCATCGCGGCTTGAGTAGGGAAAATCTACTCTTCCAATACTGTTTTGAAAAATAAAATCCCCACTAAAGATGGCATCTTCAAAAATAATAGCACTGCATCCTGGTGTGTGCCCTGGGGTAAAAAAGTAGTTAAAAGAGAAATCTTTAATCTGTATTGTCTTCTCATCTTCGACTACAATATCTGCTTTAGAAGAGGGA
>JAABTA010000107.1 GCA_011390075.1 Helicobacteraceae bacterium
CGGTTCTTTTGATAGGAATTCCCCTCATGGTTTTATTAGTCTATAACAATCTCCGCTTGCATCTCTAAACCAAATCCGCTCATAGCAACAAAATCTTTGACTTTTTTGGTGGTAATGAGTCTAAAATCAGTTACCCCCAAAGATTTTAAGATCTGTGCGCCAAGGCCGTAGTCTTTTTGTGCGGAGTCTTCGTCATTTTGAACATCCATAAAGATAAGCACGCCACCATTTTTTTGGAGGTAATGAACCGCGCCAACCATGCCATTAAATTGGTGGGTATCTTGTAAAAAATCTATGTCTCTTCCTACCACATGAAATTTCACAGGGCAACCGCTTTGTATCGCTCCAAACTGATAGATGCTGTGGGATCTTTGTTGGTGGTCAGTGGCTAAAATCTTGTGGCAAAAAACATCTAAAAAGCTACTCTTTTCTGGTTTGCTTAGGGCAATAAGTGATTCTCGTTTGAGTCTATAGTCAATTAAGTCCGCAATAAAGACAGTTTTAAGATTGTGTTTTGCTCCAAAGATTTCTAAATCATCTCTTCTTGCCATCTCCCCATCTTCTTTGATAATTTCGCAAATCACCCCCACTCCTGCAATACCAGCTAGTTTGCAAAGATCTACTGAACCTTCTGTGTGCCCTGTCCGTACCAAAACGCCTCCATTTTTTGCTGTAAGGGGAAAGATGTGTCCAGGTTTGACAAAGTCTTCGGGTTTTGTCGCAGGATCTGCCATGAGTTTAATTGTCATGTCTCTCTCAGGAGAGGAGATGCCTGTGGTGCAGTTGGTTGCATCAATGGAGATGGTAAATGCTGTTTCGTGGTTTGAAGTATTTGATTTGACCATTGGCTCAAGTTCGAGCTCTTTGGCTCTTGTTTTTTCAACAGCAACACAGATAAGCCCTCGTGCCTCTTTTGTAAGAAAGTTTACTTTTTCAGGGGTGCTAAAGGCTGCAGCATAGACTAAATCCCCCTCGTTTTCTCTATCTTCATCATCAATCATAATCACCATCTCACCATTGCGGATAGCTTCGATTGCCTCTATTACTCTTTGTTCACTCTTATCAGACACTCTATAACCTTCATTTTTTGTAACATTATAGCAACCTAAGTTTTATCTATTAAGATCTTTTGAGGTCTTAGAGTCATTTCTGTGATAACAGTTCCTTTGGGCTGAGCTAAAATAAACTCTACGGCATTGGCAACTTGTTTGGGAAAAACAGAGCTTCCTATCTTTTTGCTAGGTCTAAAAGAGAGATTATCATAAAAGTGAGTATCCGTTAGATCTGGAGCAATATTAATAACTTGCACACCACTTTTTCTAGCCTCATCAAACAAGCTTTTTCCAAAGCTTTCCAGTCCAGCTTTGGTGGCTCCATAGGCTGCTCCAAACTTGCTATTTTGTTTTCCGCTGATGGAGGTAATGTTTATAAGTGTGCCCTCTGTTTTTTTGAGAGTTTTTAAAAAGAGATTGGAAATAATTATAGGGGCTGTAAGGTTTGTTTGGACAAGATTGGCGAGGTCTTTGGGGCGCAAGTCTTCGTGCATGGCAAAGAGTCCAATGCCTGCACAATTGATAACAAGATCAATTTGGCTTTCGTTGAGTATCTCTTGGGCAGTTTTTTCTAGCTGTTGCAAGTCTGTAATGTCACACTGTTTTTCGGTAAAATTGCCTGTGAGCTCCTCTTTTACAGAGCTTCTAGAGATGCCATAGACCAAAAATCCTCTATCTAAAAGCGTTTTTGTAATCTCTAGCCCAATTCCAGAGCTATGCCCTGTTATAATAGCTTTTGTCAATTTCTCTCTCCTTTAAGGCTCAATCTATCTAGAGTCGAAAGAGTTGGTGAGCGCTTTTTTGTTGCTAGTGTATTGATAAGATCTTGAATATATCCAATCTTTTGAAATACAATCTCTTCTATAAAACTTGGTTCTAATTTTTTATTCTCCAAATGGTCAGACACAACTTTAATTGCAAAGATCTTTTCTTGTGGCAAAAACTTACTAGCACCTACAAAAAATCCACTAGCCTCCATATCTACAGCAACAAAGTCTAAATGCTCAAAATGGACCGGTTTGTCGTAGGTATAGAGTGTTGCTTCTTTAAATTGGTGAGAGAAGCTGATGGTGCTAAAAAAACTTCTATCACTGCTTACATCGTAGATTTTGTGGGCTAAGATAGCAGTGCCTACCGGTAGTTCTAAAATGGCGCTTCCACACACCCCCACATTAAGAGCGAGATCAGGCACGCCAAACTTTCCAATAAAAAATCCAGTTGCAACACTGCATTTGAGCTTGCCAACGCCTGTAATAATAAGAGAAATATGCTCATTGCCATAGACCTTATACTCTGTAATTTCAGCTAGATGAGTAAGTTTAAACCCCTGAATAAGAGGCTTTGCTTCAAATTTGAGTGCGCAAGTTATCAGTGTCATATAAAAATTATACACAAAAATTGTCCATTTTTTTCTTGAGTTTAGCAAATTATTGTGGCAAAATTTTGAAATATTAAACCTAAAATGAGACTATGCAAACTTATAATCTAATTTTTAACTCTCCCAGTGATTTTAGTGCTAAACTAGAAACTTTAAAGATTCCAAGGAATCTGACATCCACCCTTGTCCAAGTCTTTTCTGGAAAATTAGAGCTAGAATTTTTACAAGATCTTGCCCAGTACCTGACGCAAAAGTTCCCTGATGCCCAGATAATTGGCACAACCACCGATGGGGAGATCTTTGAGAGAAATATCCACTCTGACAGTACTATTGTCTCTATTTCCTATTTTCAAAAAAGCACTTTGAGTGCGTTTAAATTAGAGAAAAATTACAACTCCTTTGCAATGGGCAGAGATCTAGCAAAAGCTATCTATAGGAAAAAATCAAAAGTATTTATCACTTTTGCAGAGGGAATTGCAACAAATGGCGAAGACTTTTTAGATGGAGTTGCCTCTGTAGCAAAGGGTATTGTTATTGCAGGGGGTTTAGCTGGGGATAATGGAAATTTTTCTAATACCTATCTTATCTATAGAGATCAAGTTCTAACAAGTGGCGCTGTTGGTGTGAGTATTAATTCCGATGATTTGCGTGCCTCTAATAGGCTCTCTTTTGAGTGGGAGGCTATTGGAAAAGAGTTTTGCGTAGAAGAGTCACAAAAAAATGTCGTCAAAAAGATTGACGGACTCACCCCAACAGATCTTTATAAAAAGTATCTAGGAGAGAGCGGAGCCAAGTTACTTCCTGGAGTTGGTGCTGAATTTCCTTTGGTGCTGGAAAAAGATGGGGAGCTTACAGCAAGAGCAGTTATTGGAGCAAACAGCGATGGAAGTCTTGTGTTTGCTGGCAATATCCACAAGGGAAGCAAAGTTCGCTTTGGCATTGGCAATGCAGAAAAGATCTTAAAAAAATCTGCTAGTTTATACAACAATATTGTCTATGAGTGGGACTCTATTTTTATCTACTCCTGTGTTGCTAGAAGAAAATTTCTAGATTCCCAAGCAGACCTTGAGATTCGCCACTTTAGCAATATTGCCCCTGTTTCTGGATTTTTTACCTATGGAGAGTTTTTTAAAAATCCAGATAGAGAGAGCCTTTTTTGCAATGAGACAATGACAGTGCTTTTGTTAAGCGAAGATAGCAACTACAAAAGATTAGACTACAAAGTAGAAATTGACACACAATCTTTTTCTACCATTGAGGCGCTCTCTCATATTACTAATGAGATCGCAAAAGAGAATGAGGAGATAAAGAACACGCTTCAATCAAAGGTTCAAGAGCAGACAAATGAGCTCAAAAGAAAAAATGAGGCTCTTAAAAAGGAGCTCTACACCGACTCACTTACTGATCTTGGCAATAGAAACGCCTTGCGTAATAGCATACAAACGCATAATGCAAAAGGATTGATGCTTGTTGATATTAATGCTTTTAATAATATTAATGATCTCTATGGAGAGCCCATTGGTAACTTAGTGCTGCAATCATTTGCCAATTTTTTAGTAGATACTGCAGCGGGTAATTGCCATATCCATAGACTCTCAGCGGACACTTTTGCCCTTTTAAATACAAAAAATCATGAGCTCTCCTTTTGCAAAAAAATGGCAAAAAAAATTATCACCCTTTGCGAGCATAAAAACTTCTCTTTTACAGTAGAAGGGGTGAAATTAGAGTTTGCTATCTCTGTAAAAATAGGAATAGCAAGGAACGAGACAGGAAAAAATCTTTTAGAAAATGCCGATATGGCCCTAGAATTTGCTAAAAAACATAGCGAAAATCTTATAGTCTACAGTCCCAAGCTTAATATTGAAAAGGTCTATGAAAACGATATACAAATTGCCAAAATGGTAAAAAAAGCTTTGGAGGAGGATAGAGTTGTTC
>JAABTA010000108.1 GCA_011390075.1 Helicobacteraceae bacterium
TAAAAAGTTTGATAGACTCACCTATGACGAATCTTTGATAAAGCTAGCAGAGGTGCCAGAGTCTGCACTAGAGTCCCAAGAGGCAATTGTTGCGTTTATACAATCAAAAGATTTTCATATAGAAAAATATGAGCGCATGAGTTTAGGTAGTTTAAAAGCGGAGCTTTTTGATCTACTAGTGGAAGAAAAGCTCATTAACCCAACCTTTATAACAGATTTTCCAGTTGAGATCTCTCCTCTTGCTAGAAGAAAAGATGACGATCCTATGACTACAGAGAGATTTGAACTGTTTATTGCAGGTCGGGAAATTGCCAATGGATTTAGTGAACTTAACGATCCAATTGATCAGTATGAGCGATTTAGAGATCAAGTAGAACTTAAAGACGCTGGAGACGATGAAGCACAATTTATGGATGAGGACTATGTCAATGCCCTCTCTTACGGCATGGCACCAACAGCGGGAGAAGGCATCGGTATGGATAGACTCATTATGCTTTTAACAGATAATGAATCTATTAGAGATGTACTGCTTTTTCCTGCAATGAAACCTGTGCACCACGAGATTGATGAAAATGATACCAATGAGGAGAACAACTAAATGTCTTACTTAGAACAAGAAGATAAAGAGATACACGCCTGTCTGCAAGAGGAGTTTATAAGACAAGAGACACACCTAGAGATGATTGCTAGTGAGAACTTTACCTACCCTGCTGTTATGGAGACAATGGGTTCTGTTTTTACCAATAAATACGCCGAGGGGTATCCTGCAAAAAGATACTATGGTGGTTGTGAGAATGCTGACAAAGCAGAGCAGTTAGCGATTGATAGAGTATGCAAGCTTTTTGGTTGCAACTACGCCAATGTGCAACCACACTCAGGAAGCCAAGCTAATGCAGCTGTCTACTCAGCACTGCTTAAACCCTACGATAAGATCTTAGGTATGGACCTAAGCCACGGCGGGCACCTCACCCACGGCTCTAAAGTAAGCTTTACTGGAAAAAACTACCAAAGCTTTTTCTATGGTGTCAACCAAGACGGACTTATTGACTATGACGAAGTAGAAAAAATTGCGATGATTGTCAAACCAAAGATCTTGATAGCTGGTTTTTCTGCCTACTCAAGAGAGTTGGATTTTGCAAGATTTAGAGAGATAGCTGACAAATGCGGGGCACTCCTTATGGCAGATATTGCCCATGTTGCTGGGCTTGTAGCTGGAGGAGAGTATCCTAGCCCATTTCCATACGCTGATGTTGTCACCTCTACCACCCACAAAACCCTAAGAGGGCCTAGAGGGGGCATTATTCTTACCAACGATGAAGAGATTGCCACAAAGGTGAATAAAGCAGTGTTTCCAGGAATGCAAGGAGGCCCACTAATTCATGTAATTGCTGCCAAAGCTGTTGGATTTGGCTACAACCTCAAGCCAGAATGGAAAGAGTACTGCAAACAGGTCAAGTCAAATATACGGGCTTTTGCCGATGTTATGATTGCTAGAGGCTATGATATTGTAAGTGGTGGCACAGACAACCACCTAGTCCTTGTCTCGTTTTTGAAAAAAGAGTTTTCTGGCAAAGACGCGGATCAGGCTTTAGGAAATGCAGGCATTACCATCAATAAAAACACTGTTCCAGGAGAGACAAGAAGCCCTTTTGTAACCAGTGGTATTAGAGTTGGTTCTCCAGCTCTTACGGCAAGAGGCATGAAAGAGCACGAGTTTCAGTGGATTGCCAACAAATTTGCAGACATTTTAGACGACATCAACAATACAGACTTACAAGAAAAAATCAAAAAAGAGGTTGCCGAACTTGGTAGTAAATTTAGAATCTACGAAAGCGCAACATATTAAGGAATAGCTATGACCCCAATGGATCTTAAACTCATAAAGATGATAACCAACCACTACTGGATTAGAACAAATGGCAGTGACAAAGTTAATTTTAATGGAAGAACATTTTTTAATAAATTCGAGAGAGTTGATAAGATGCTCTCCTCTTCTGTTATTAAAGATCACTTTGACAAAAAAATAGAGGTAGCCCACTCCCTCATTCGCCCAGGAAATAAGGTGGAAAATATTGTGTTTGACTACAACGGAAGAGATCCACAAAGGTTTTACCACAGAGCCCAACTAATGCTCCGGGAAGAGGGATTTATCAACTTTACAGCCTATGAATCCAAATCAAAAGGGCATCTTCACCTCTATGTCCACAAGGGTCACACAACCTTACAAGAGGGCTATCAAATAGCAAAAAGTCTCTCGACTAAACTCTCGCAAAAACTTCCAACCCAATGGAAGATGTTTCCCAACCCAGATATCCCACCTGAGTTTAACATCTTGGTTTTGCCATACGAAGTCTATGCAAAAGAGCGAGGCGCTAGCTGGGCAAAACATATGTAAATATACAAGAACAGTCTCAATGACTGTTCTTGTATGCAAACCCGTAGGGCATGCATACAATAAAATATGCTAGAATGCTGTTTAAAAGGAGTATAAGATGACAGCAAAAAAGATCACATTAACTCTCCCAGAAAATGAGGCAAACCATCTCAATGAATTAGCCAAATCCTTGCATATGAAAAAAACGGAACTCATCAGAGAAGCTTTGGCAATGTATCAAGACTATCTTGAACTATCCGTAGTAAAAAAAAGACTCCATGATATAGAGAGCAAGAAAAGTGAAATTGTCTCTTTTGAAGAGTTAGAAAGAAAAGTGTATGCCGATTGAGTACGACTCAAGAGTAGCAAAAGATCTTAAAGATATAACAGATTTAGCCATCAGAGATTTTGTAATGGAAATATTAAAAAATGGGTCATTTTTAAAAAAGAAAAAGTCAATAGGAAATGGTCAATTCCAAACTGTCTTAAATGTTGGCGTTACAATCTCATTTCAACAAAAGGGCAGTACAATAGTTATAGCTAGAGTAAAATAGTTCCTAGTAAGTACAAAAGAGGAGAAAATCTAATACCTACCAACCTCGGGTTTTCATATTTTGATACATTTGTACTCATTTAAATTTTAAAAATTGTATGTTTTTTCGATATCATTACAACATATAGTGTATAAAGGGTTAGCTAATGGAAGATAAAAACGATTTAAATGATATTCTTCTCCAATCAGAAGAAGAGGAGAAAAAAGATAAAAGCAACATGCTTTTAATTGCCGCTGCGGTTTTAATTGTATTTTTTCTTGGGGTAATTGGATACAAAGTGCTCTCAGATACAAATGGAAAATCTGGCTCTTTACCAACACAGAACAATACAGGAGCAAAAAGTGATGGATTTTCCAAAGTAGATGTAGAACAAGCAGAACTCAAGTCTCCAACGACACAAGAGAGTGCTCCAGCAGATGACATTGATGCCAAGATCTCAAAAATCAAAGAGAGCTTTCAAAAAGATCTCCAAAAGGCAAAAGAGCAAGAGGCAACAGAAAAAGAGACACAAAAACCTGTCCAACTCAAGCCTGTGCAACCAGAGCCAAAAGCAGAGCCTACAAAGCCCGCTCCAAAAACTACACCACCACAAGCAACACAAAAAACAACGCCAAAACCAGAGCCAAAGCAGACAGCACAACCAACAGCACAAAAAAGGGAAAAATTTTATATTCAAGTTGGCTCATACAAAAAGGGGCCAAATAAAGATCTCTTAAAGACTGTCTCAGACAAAGGCTATAACTACAAACTCAGAAAAGCTATTAAAGATAGCACTGAGTACACCAGACTCTATATTGGCCCCTATAGTAATAAAAGAGAGGCTGCCTCTGCTTTGATTAAAGTCAGTAAAGATATAGGGCTTTCTAACGCATTTGTTATTAGGGATTACTAATTGGTAAAGTACAAAAAGCTTTTTTTTGACCAATCGACCCCTGTCGTCATCTACCACAAACTCAAAACGGCTCACCCAGGTGAGCCAACCTTGCTTTTTGAATCTGTTGTGAATAACGAAAATGGCAATTTTAGTTATATTATCATAGGGGAGAGAGAGAAAGTCTATAGAAAAAATGGCACAAGTTACCACAAAGATCTAGAGGGAAAGATAGAAGAGATAGAGGATAACCCCTTAGATTTTCTTAAAAAATATTACAAAAAACAAGACCAAAAACACTATAAAGAGTTAGCCAAAAAAATAGGCGTAGATTTTATTGATGGCTTTATTGGCTACATTGGCTATGAGTGTGGGGAGGTATTTGAGCCAAAGCTTAAAAAAAGTTTTGCAGGGCTTCAAGACACTCTTAATACCCCAGACCTTGTGCTTATCAGACCAAAACTCATTGTGGCTTTTGCCCACAAAACCTCCTCCCTCACCATGATTACAAGCCAAGAAGAGACCTATAAAAAATTTCCACTT
>JAABTA010000109.1 GCA_011390075.1 Helicobacteraceae bacterium
CAGCTAAATTATTGGCCTCTTGGTTTTTCTCTTCTACTAAAAAGGGAAAGATCTCAGCGAGCATATTTTCAATATCTACAATATAGACAATATCCCCATTGTCATTTTTGGTGTAGTTATTGATTTTTGATCCAAAATCACTGGAAATTGGCACATGAATGTCTTCCCATCTTCTTCGCAGGATATACTCAGCCTTATGCACTTTTATGCCAATAGTTGTGTCGTTAAAATCGCAGATGATAATCTGCTTTTCGCTATCTGGGGTCTCCTCTTTTTCTATTTTTTCAATCAGTTTGGGAGAGACAACAGAGTCTTTAATCCACTCTTTTAGATCCACAACAGGCAAGATCTCTCTTCTTAGAGTGAGGAGTCCTTGCACAGATTTGTGGGCATCAGGAAGTTGGGTGAGCTCTTGAAACTTGACAGCTTCTCTTACTTTAAACACATTAATAGCAAAGGCTGTACTCTCTTCTGAGAGCTTAAAACATAACAGTTCAAGCTGGTTTTTTTGGGCTAGTTGGGTACGATCATCATCAAAAGCAGACATAGACATTCTCTTCTTCTCTTTTTAAATATTGCATTATTATAGTAGAATGTTTTTAAGATAACACTTTAAAGAGGCCAGATGAGAGTAATTATCTTTTGTTTTATCATTTTCGTTACTCTTAGTAGTGCCATGGAGTACTACTATGTCTCCTACCGTTCTGTTTTAAATAATTATATTTTAAAGAATGAGGATTTTTTTATCTCAAAAATGATGGTAAGACCACAAGATCTCACAAGTGTGAGCACTTTTTCTATTGAGATAGAAGATGAGGAAGAGAAACATCTCAAAGTGGCACAGTTTTTTAGAAACAATCAAGATGCGATTACAAAAGAACTTTTTAAAATAGGGGTTTTAATTACTGATAGAGGGAATGTAAAAAAATACTCCCAACTGAACAAAAGTGTGCTCACCTTGCCACCAACAATTATCTCTCTTTCTGTTAAAGACAATTTTGTTAATATCACGGTATTTAAATAAAACATTACAGTGTTTCATCAAAGCGACAAGGTCGCGCAGGCACTCTGCCGAAGAGTCCTTTTGCAACTTGTTGGAAAAGGAGATTTAATAGATGAAAATTGCTATTGTCGAAGACGATATAAATATGCGCAAATCTTTAGAGATTGCGTTTTCTGAACTAGATGAGTTTGAGACAATTACCTTTAAAAATGCTAAAGACGCGCTTAAAAAGCTAGATGATTCGTATGATCTTATTGTCACAGATCTGACAATGCCAGGAATGGATGGTATTGAGTTTCTAAAGATCTTAGATGGCAAATATGAAGCCATTGTTATCACAGGAGATGCTACGCTTAATAGGGCCATTGATACCATGCGTTTAGGGGCTAAAGACTTTATTACCAAACCTTTTGAAATTGACACTTTAGTAGAGGCTATTAAGCGTTCAAGCAAAGTGAATAAGATTGTTAAAAAAAGAAAAAGAGTGAGTGTTCCTAAAAAGACCGATGATTTTAAGGTTGTCTCTGTCTCTTTAGAAAAACCACTCAATATGGCAACAAAAGCTGCAAAAACTGATGCTTCGTGTCTTCTTTTAGGAGAGAGTGGTGTTGGAAAAGAGGTGTTTGCAACCTATATTCATAAAAACTCCAAAAGAGCTGATAATCCTTTTGTGGCTATTAATATGGCAGCAATTCCAGA
Organism: Helicobacteraceae bacterium; assembly: GCA_011390075.1. Classification (GTDB taxonomy): domain Bacteria; phylum Campylobacterota; class Campylobacteria; order Campylobacterales; family SZUA-545; genus JAABTA01. The sequence goes on from JAABTA010000109.1 coordinate 1,703, forward strand.
GACACTCATGGAAGCAGAACTTTTTGGATACAAAAAAGGGGCATTCACAGGAGCCGACAGTGATAAAGCTGGAAAATTTGAAGAGGCCAATGGAGGCACGCTCTTTTTAGATGAGATTGGAGAGATGCCCTATCCGTTGCAGGCAAAGTTGCTAAGAGTCCTGCAAGAAAAAGAGATCATTAGATTAGGATCAACAAAGCATACAAAAATTGATGTGAGAATTATCTCTGCAACAAACATCAATATAGAAAACTCCATTACCAATGGAAGCTTTAGAGAAGACCTCTACTACAGACTCAACACGATTCCTATAGTGATACCCCCTCTTAGGGAAAGAAAAGAGGAGATACTCCCTATTGCTGAAGATGTGCTTAAAAACGCCCTCAAACAGTATGGGCTTGATAAAAAAGAGTTTAGTGAAGAAGCTAGAGACGAACTAGGCAGATATTCGTGGCCAGGGAATGTAAGAGAGCTCATTTCTGTATGTGAAAGAGCAGCTATTCTTTCAGAAGGTGGGGATATTACAAAAGAAGATCTCTTTATCCAAGCAAGAGAGTCCTCTAGAAATATCAACTCCATGGAGCGAGATCTTTTAGAAGAGGCTGTGAGAGAAACAGATAGAGATATAGATGCAATTAGTAAAGTTTTATCTATTGAAAAAAAAGAGTTAGAGAAAAAGTTAAAAAAATACAATCTATAAAAGGAGAAATAGTGAAAAAATATAATGTGGCTGTTGTCGGTGCTACAGGCGCTGTTGGAGCAGAGATCTTAGAAGTTTTATCAGAAAGAGATTTTCCAATTAATAAATTAGTACCACTCGCAAGTGCAAAAAGTGCAGGAAAAACTGTAACCTATAAAGGAAAAGAGGTTGTTATCAAAGAGCTTACAGAGAGTGTATTTGCCGAAGAAGCGATAGAGATTGCTCTCTTTTCTGCTGGTGGTTCGATTTCTGAAAAGTTTGCTCCACATGCAGCAAAAGCTGGAGCTGTTGTCATTGATAACACAAGCCACTATAGAATGGATAAAGAGGTGCCATTAGTTGTGCCAGAAGTCAATCCAGAAGATATCAAAGGCTGGAAACAAAAAGGAATTATTGCCAATCCAAACTGTTCAACTATTCAGATGGTGATTGCTCTTAAACCTTTGGATGAGAGATTTGGTATTAAAAGAGTCGATGTCTCCACATACCAAGCAGTTTCAGGAAGTGGAGCGAGTGCCATGGAGGAGCTGATGGGGCAGATGAGAGATGTAATGAACTTTGAGTTTGACCAATCAGAGCCAAAAGCGTATCCATACAGAATTGCTCTGAATGCTATTCCCCATATTGATAAATTCATGGAGAGCGGATTTACTAAAGAAGAAGAAAAGATGATCTATGAAACTCAAAAGATCCTACACAAAGAGGTGCAAGTAGCAGCGCACTGTGTGAGAATTCCAGTGCTAAGAGGGCACTCTGAGTCAATCTCTATCACATTTGATCAAGATGTCGATGTGGATATTGCAAGAGAGATCTTGGAAAATACAGAGGATGTGATTGTTGTTGATGATCCAGAAAATATTAAATATCCAATGCCACTAGAGAGTGCTGGGAAAGATGAGGTTTTTATTGGAAGAATGAAAAACGATCTCTACGATAAAAAAATACTTCACCTTTGGTGTGTTGCCGATAACTTGAGAGTGGGTGCTGCGACTAATGCTGTAAGAATTGCACAAAAATGGATTGAATTAGAGGAGGCAAATTGATTTTTAAAGACGCCTGTTTACGAAAACCAACCCCATACACTCCTGTATGGATGATGAGACAAGCAGGAAGGTATCTTCCTGAATATATGGCGGTAAGAGCTGAGGTTGGAAGTTTTCTCAACCTTTGCCACAACCCTGAAAAAGCGGCAGAGGTGACTTTGCAACCTTTAGATATTGTGGGTGTAGATGCTGCAATTTTGTTCTCTGATATTTTAGTTATTCCTCACGAGATGGGAATGAAGTTAGAGTTTATTAAAGGACAAGGTCCAGTTTTTGAAAGCCCAGTGAAAACAGAGGCAGATATAGATGCACTGATAGGTGGCAAAGAGGCTGCCGATAAACTGACTTATGTCTATGAAACAATTCAAATCCTCAAGACAAAACTCCCAGAAGATAAAGCTCTCATAGGCTTTGCAGGAGCTCCTTGGACACTGGCAACTTATATGATAGAGGGGCAGGGGAGCAAAACATACAACATCTGCAAAAAGATGATGTATGCTAACCCCGATCTTTTACACAAGATCTTACAAAAAGTAACCGAGGTCGTCAAATTCTATCTTGAAAAGCAGATACAAAGTGGTGCAGATGTGGTACAGATCTTTGATTCATGGGCTGGAGCAATTGAGCCAAGCAAATATGATGAGTTCTCATGGAGTTATATGGTTGAAATTGCAGAATATATCAAAGCTAAATACCCTGATACACCTGTGATTATGTTCCCTAAAGGTGTGGTTAGCTTTCTAGACAAAGTCTATGGGAACTTTGATGTTTTTGGTGTGGATTGGTCAACGCCGATGGCATTAGCAAAAGAGAAGCTAGGGGATAGATATGTGCTTCAAGGAAATATGGAACCATGCCGTCTTTACTCAAAAGAAGAAACAACAAAGTGTGT
>JAABTA010000110.1 GCA_011390075.1 Helicobacteraceae bacterium
CCCAATGGTCATGCAAGCACCAATTCTTAAAGGCAGGTCGTCATCAATGACTTTTAAGATCTCTTTTTCGGCATTTTCTATATATTTTTTTAGCTTAAGGGCTATCTTTTTAAGCTCTTCGCCTTCAGGAGTGAGGATGATACCACTCTTTTTTCTATCGATAATCTTTCTTTTTAAGTAGTCTTCAATGAGTTTAATCTGTTGGGTTACAGCTGGCTGTGAGATCCCTAACTTTTTAGATGCCTTTGAAAAACTTCTTGTCTCAACAACGGTTAAAAATGTATTCAGTTTTGAAAAATCTTTAAGCATTTATACTCTCTTCATGTGATTTTTTTATTACTATAATAGTAGCTTATAATAATTTTACTGAATTTAAACTTTTTCCCACAATGTTTTTCCAGGAACATCCATAATACTCACCCCTAATGACATAATCTCATCTCGAATTTTGTCTGCTTTTTGGTACTCTTTTTCAAATTTATACGCCTCTCTTTGAGCAATGAGATCTTCAACCCTTTGTTTAAGATCTTGGCTTATGCCATACTGAAAGTACTCAAAAGGATCAGCTCCTGCTACCCCAAGGCTTTTTTTGATGAGTGCTAGATTGGCGACAATGCTCTGTTTGAGCACTTTATTTTTTGGCTCTTTATCTAGCTTTTCGTTATAAAGAGCGATCATCTCATCTATGTGGGCAAAAGCAACAGAGACATTCAGATCATCACACATTGCCTTTAAAAGATTGTTTTCAAACTCTTTATCTGCCACCCCACACTTCACCCCATAAACCCTTTTTTTGAGTCTATAGATTCTATCAAGCCTTTTTTTGCTCACTTTGAGATCTTCTTCGTTAAAATTAAAATCGTTGCGATAATAGACAGAACAGAGATAGAACCTAATAACTTCTCCAGAGTACTCTTGTAAAGCATCTTTTAAAAAAAAGCTATTGCCTAAAGACTTGCTCATCTTCTCTCCATTAATACGGACAAAGCCATTGTGTATCCAATAGTGCGCAATCTCTTTATTAAAAGCGCATCGGCACTGGCTTGCCTCATTTTCGTGATGAGGGAAAAAAAGATCTTCTCCCCCGCCGTGGATGTCGCACATAAACTCTTGTGTGCTCTCTGGCTTATCAAGATGTTTTTGTACCATAGCACTACACTCTAGGTGCCATCCAGGTCTGCCATCTCCAAATTCTGAGTGAAAAAACACCTTGTCGTGCTCTTTTTTTGCCTTCCATAGAACAAAATCTTTACTGCCTCTTTTCCCGCTGGCTCCCACTCTTGCCTTGCCATCATCTTGCGATTGATGAGAGATCTCACCATAGTGGCTGTCTTTGCTTACATCAAGATAGATATCTTGATTGGAAACTCTATAGGCAATATTCTTTTTTAAAAGCGTGCTTACAATTTCTGCCATACTCTCTATATGTTCGGTAGCTTTGGGAGTGAGGGTAGGCTCTAGGACCTGCAAGGCTTGCATCTCTTGGTTGTATCTTTTGGTGTAGTACATGGTGATCTCTTCGAGAGACTTGCCTGTTTCTGCCATTTTTTTAATAATTTTGTCGTCAACATCTGTAATGTTTCTAATGTAGGTTACAGAGTAGCCGATGAGTTGCAAAGTTCTAAAAAGCAGATCAAAATTAATGCTTGAGCGTGCATGCCCTAGGTGGGCATCATCATAGACCGTCGGGCCACACACATAGAGCGTGACCTCTTGTGGATCTTGGGGGATAAACTCTTTTTTTTGTTTATCTTTTGAGTCGGTTAAAAATAGTTTCATAGCATCTCTTTGGAAAAATTTATGCAATTATACAAAAAAGCACAAAAAGAGATTCTATGAAGACTCTAGGCGGAAGCTTTTTTCTCTTCTACTGACTTTGCAAAATGCTTATTTATTTTATCGAGCTCATTCCAAAGCTCGTTAATAATATTTGCTTTTTTGAGTGAGTTCTCTTCGCTTTTAGAAACTTTATCTATTAAGTCTGTAATAGACATATGACCATCAATGACCTCTTGAATTTCCTCTCTCATGACCCCTCTCCTTTTATATTTCACCTCATTTTTTAAAAAAATAGCACAATCTATTCCAAGTTTTCTTTGTTATACTTCCAACTAAAAAAGAAGGATAATAATGGCGACTTATGTTTATGGACACACAATTCCAGATTCTGACTCAATAGTTGGAGCAATTGCTCTTAGCTACCTTAAAAATAAGATTGGCGAGGAGTGTATTCCCGCAACACAAGGCAAGCTTAATCCCGAGAGTGAGTTTATACTCAATAAGTTTGGAGTGCAAGCCCCTGAGCTTAAAACTGAATATGCAGGTTGCGATGTCTATTTGGTGGATCATTCAGACCTAGCCCAAAGCCCTGATGATATTAAAAAGGCTAATATTTTAGGCATAGTCGATCACCACAAACTTGGAGACATCACAACCTCTACACCACTAGAGTGCTGGATTAGACCTGTTGGCTGTTCGAATACAATTATTAAACAGATGTTTGATTATCATGGGGTAGAAATTCCAGCGGATATAGCGGGAATTATGCTCTGTGCAATTTTGAGTGATACTATTATCTTTAAGTCTCCAACTTGTACCAAAGAGGATACAAAAGCAGCCAGAGAGCTTGCAAACATTGCAGATGTGAGTGATCTTAAAGAGCTCGGTATGGAGATGTTTAATGTTAAATCAGCTGTGAGAGGCGCAACCCCTAGAGAGCTTACAACAAGAGATTTTAAAGACTTTACAATGGGTAGCATGAAAATCGGTATTGGTCAGCTAGAGGTGGTAGACCTGACAATTATCGATGAGATAAAACAGGATCTTTTTGATGATATTAAGAAGCTAAAATCAGAAGGCAGAGACGCTGTGCTTTTACTCCTAACAGACATTATGCAAGAGGGATCACAAGTGCTTGTTGCCACTGATGACATTGCAAAATTCGAGAGTGCTTTTGACACAAAATTTGACAACAACGAAGCATGGATACCTGGCTGTATGAGCAGAAAAAAACAGGTTGTACCACCCTTAGAGAAAGTGTTTAATTAGTTTAAAATGAGCAGAGATTATGGCGAAAAATATTCCAAGATCTCTGCCCAAACGAAACTCGCTTTATTGGATAGACCCACACAGGGCTATATTCAAAAAAAAGCTTTCCAGTATAGATTTACTTTTCAAGAGTTAAAACAGATTGTAGAGATCTCTATTGATCTCTCTATGTGGGATGAGGGCTCTCTTTTAGAGTTAGATTTTCAAGAAGAGCACAAGCGTCAGTTTTTGAAAAGCGTGCATGGCTACTATGAAGATCTTAAAGTACAAAAAGAGTATAGAAACTTTGATTATGAAAAGCCACAAAGACAACCAGAACTTGTTTTGAAAGAGAAAGGCAAGCTAGGGCTTGGTAGTTGCCCTGTGGCAAGTGAGCGAACTAGGTGTTGCAACCTGCTAACTTTGGACGCTGTTGAGTCTTGTGGGTTTGATTGTAGCTACTGCGCTATTGGATCTTTTTATAATGAAGATAGAGTGACCTTCGATCCAGACTTTGAAAAAAAGCTCAAAAATCTAGAGCTAGACCCAGACAAAACTTACCATATTGGCACAGGACAATCGAGTGATTCTTTGCTATTTGGGAACAAAAACAATACCTTGCAAGCACTCTTTGATTTTGCCAATACCCATGGTAATGTGATTTTAGAGCTCAAAAGTAAATCAAAAAATATTAGCTATCTTTTAGAACATAAGATCCCTAAAAATGTCATCACCTCATGGAGCATCAATACCCCTACAATTATAGAGAACGAAGAGCATTTGAGTGCGAGCTTGGAAGAGAGGCTAGAATCGGCTAGAGCTATTGCCAATAAGGGTAACTTAGTGGGATTTCATTTTCATCCAATGGTGCACTATGATGGTTGGGAGAGCGAGTATCAAGAGGTGGTAGATATGATACTGAAAAAGTTTGTTCCAGAAGAGGTAGCGCTCATCTCTCTTGGAACCCTTACCTTTATAAAACCAGTGATCAAAAAACTTAGAGAACGAAATTTTAAATCCAAGATCTTGCAGATGCCCCTAGAGAGTGCCAGTGGCAAGTTCTCTTATCCCTTAGAGACAAAAAAGCAGATGTTTTCTCATCTTTACAGCTGTTTTGAGCCGTGGCAGAGAGAGGTCTATTTCTATTTGTGCATGGAGGATATATCTCTTTGGGCAGAGGTGTTTGGATATGAATATGTTTCCAACAGCGAGTTTGAAAATGATATGATAAACAGCTACAATAGAAAGATTAATAAATAAGGACTCTTATGGTTTTAGATTTTCATAATAGCTCCAA
>JAABTA010000111.1 GCA_011390075.1 Helicobacteraceae bacterium
ACTGAAAATATCCCAAAAAATACCTTTGTTTTTCAAAATTATACTTTTTTTTACCAATTTTTTTGATATATTAATAAAAAAGTTTAAGGAGCGTGTATGAGTGCCTCAATTATGGAGAGAAAAGAGCTTGATAGTTTTTTAGAATCACAAATTAGCAGAATTGAACGCTATAAAAGTGACGAAAACTTTACAGTTGTTTTTATTCAAGCTGAAAAAAAGTTGTTAGAAACCATCAAACCAACGGTAGACATTAATTTACGAAAATCTGATGTTATCTTTGACGGAGGCAATCACCTGTTTATTACCCTTGCCAACACTGATAAAGCTGGAGCTTTACATATTGATGAGATGCTTAAAGAGTTTATCAACCACGACCTTGTCTACGCTTTTGCCACCCTGCCTGAAGATGGAGAAGATCTAGAAAATCTCTATAGCTCGTTAGCCAATATCTGCCAAGATGAGTATGATTTGGATCTGTATGAGTATCTGTAGCCCTAGGGAGTCTCTAAAGAATTTTAAGATATCTCTCTAAAATGATCTTTGCAGCAAGAGAGTCTGTTTTTCCATCTCTTCTGTTTTTAAAGACTCCTTGAGCCATCTGTTCTGCCTCTTTTGAGGAGCCATACTCATCTTGAAACTCGATTGCCCCTTTAAACTCCAAAAGACTAACAAAGTGAGTGATCCTTCTTCCCATCTCCTCTTCACTAGTGCCCCCCTTTGGAAGCCCCACCACCAAACACCCACACCCATACTCTTGCAAGACGGCCAAAACATCTTTTGCTGCTTGGTCTCTATTTTTTCGCAGTACAGGCTCTAGGGGTACCACCATAGTTCCATTTGGAGAGTAAGCAATACCAATCCTTTTAAGCCCTACATCAATCGCTCCATATTTCATAACACCATCACCTCACCATTTTGGATCTCTATTTTGCCCTCTAGTTCGTACTCAAAGAGCTTTTCTGCATGGTGCAAAACGATTGTGTCGTACTCTTTAACCTCTTTGCAATACTCCAAAAATGCATCATGTTCTTGTTGCACTTTAGGCAAGCCAAGCTCATCTAAAAAAGCATCAATATCATAAATCGCTCGGGCTTTGAGCTCTTGTAGGAGATAGTTTGTACCCTCGCTATCTCCTTTTCTATGGGGAAGCACAAAAATTGGCTTTCCCTGTTTGTATGCAAACTCTGCGCTTCGCATAGAGCCACTATCTTTGTCAGCTTGGGCTATGACTACAGCGTCACTAAGGGCTGTTACAATTCTGTTTCTATGAATAAAGTAGTAGCCTCTAGCTGGGGTTGTTTCTGGATATTCTGAGAGAGCCAAGGAGTTGGCATAGATCTTTTCTATAATTTTTTTGCTTGTTTTAGGATAGATAAGATCGAGGGAGTTAGCAAAGATGCCAATTGTATTGTTGCCAGCAAACTGATGGGCAACAGAGTCCACACCAATAGCGCCACCACTTACAACAACACCTCCTCTCTTGGCTATCTCACTAGCAAGCTTGGAAACAAAACCCCGCGTATAGGCAAGAGGTTTGCGGCTGCCAACAATAGCAATTTTGGGAAGTTCAAGCAAGGAGAGATCGCCTCTATAAAAAAGTTTTTCAACTGGATCTTTCATAGATTGCAAAGATTTAGGGATTGATAGTAGCTCCATTACATATACTTTGTTATATAAACAAGCTCCACCTCTTGTAAAATCTCTTGAGAAGCTTGTAGTACCCTAATTGTATTGCTCTTAGGGTGTCCGATTGCAACTGCAAAACCTTCTTTTTTTGCTAGTGTAACAGCCTTTTTGAGCTGGTTTTTAATATATGTCATATTGTTATTATTATCCAAAAAAATATCTCTTTGCAGTATCTTCATTCCTAAGGTATTTCCAACTTCTACAGCAACGCTTTTATGTGTGGTTTTGCTATCGAGGAAAAGAAGATGATTCTTTTTAAGCACTTGCAAAAGGTTACTCATAGAGACTCTATCTTGGGTAAAAGCACTGCCAGTGTGACTATTGAGTGCTTTTAAGTTTTTAAAGTCTCTTCTAATTTTTCCAATCTCTTTCTCTATTATCTCAAAGCTTTCGCCTACTCTTAGAGTCATCTCTTGCTCGTGGGGATAGCTCAAAGCCTCCAAAGGCAGATGCACAAGATACTCACCCACTAATTTTGCTAATTTTGGTGTATCTGGAGTTTTTTTGGTTGGTGGAAAAAATGCTGGGGTAAAAACTATATTGGTATTTAAAAGTGCTTGCAACTCCTCCAAAGAAGCAACATCATCAATAATAATGGCTAGTTTTGCTTTTTTTCTCTCTGGCAATACTACCCTTTTTTTCTGCTCTAGTTTTCCGCCCTGTTCTGGAAGAAAAAAGAGAGGAAAGACAATAGCAAATAGCGTTAGAGTAGCAATAGCGCCCACAAGTGCTCTTTTTAAAATCATAAGAGAATTATATCTAATTAAACTCCAATCAAGGTTATTTTGGTAAAATTTCAACTCATGATAACTCAAACAAGGGGACACTTGAAGATCTTATTTAGGCTAATATTTTCTCTATTCATCGGCATTTCTTACGGCTTGAGTGTTAATTTTGATCCAACACACAACAGACACGAACTCTCATTTTTAAGCACCCTTGATATTGAGGAGAGTTTTCTTAATGACAAAGCGTATAAAGATCTCAAAAATAACTACTTTCTCTACAAAAAAGGTCAACTTGTCAGCATCCTCTCTAATGCCTCTATCTACTACCCACTGATTAAAGAGATCTTAATAAAAGAGGGAGTGCCAAAAGAGCTTGTTTATGTTGCTATGGCTGAGTCTGCCTTTAAAAACAGTGCTTTTTCCAGTGCAAGAGCTGTTGGCATGTGGCAGTTTATGCCAGCTACAGCCAAGATGTATGGCTTGCGGGTTGATGAATATGTCGATGAGAGAAGAGATCCCATTAAATCGACTTACGCTGCTATTAGGTATCTTAAACATCTCAAAGCAAGATTTGGAAAATGGTATCTAGCTGTTATGGCGTATAACTGTGGTGGTGGTAGACTTAATTGGGCTATTAGAAAAGCTGGGAGCGATAAGCTAGAAGATCTGTTGGCTTATGTACCAGCAAGCAAGAGGTACCGTTGCCCTAGCAGAAAAAGAAGATGGCAAAAGTGCCAACCCCTCCCTAGAGAAACACGCACATATATCAGAAAAATTGTTGCCATGGCAACCTTGGCAGAGAACGAGAGAACGCTTACAGGCCTTGACGCCTCTCATCTTTTAAACAGAGGTTCATCCTATCCAATGGCAACGGTAGAAGTTGCCCCTGGAACAACACTATCAGAGATCTCTTCGGCAATAGATATTGATGAAGCGGAGCTCAAAAACTTAAATGCAAGCCTTAAATACAATTTTGTGCCCCCTTATGTTGATAAATTTACCATCTACATTCCCTACAATAAATTAGCTCAGTTTAGACAAGACTTTAAGCCTTCTAGTGATAATCAAAAATTTATTGTCTATAGAGTAAAAAAAGGGGATACGCTCTCTGGAATTGGAAGTAAGTTTGGTCTCTCTTATACAATGATTCAAGATTTTAATAACATTCGTGGTGGTTTGATAAGCATCAATCAAAAACTTGTTATTCCAATTACAAAAGGTTCAGTTGTTAAGTATCAAGTAAAAAAAGGTGATACTCTCTCTACAATTGCTAAAAAATATAGGACAACGGTCGATAAAATACTCAAGTTCAATAATAGAAAGAAAAAGATAATATATGTTGGAGAGTATCTGGAGATTAAGAGGTAAGCAACTTGTAGTTGTTTGTATCCTCTCTTCTGTTTTTATAACAGGCTGTACAAATAAACATCAAACATCTAATAGTTTAGGCTCAAATCCTTATAGAAGTGAGACCTCTTTTCAATCAGATGGTGCCTATGGAAAAAAGCCTGTTGCCACACAAAAGAAGGAAGTGGCATTAGGAGAAGGCAGTGTTGCCATGCATAGAGCCACTCTCAAGCCATACGCAACCTTTGGTATTAGATACTACCCAAAAATTGAGCCTATTGGGAAAGAGCTCTATGGAATAGCAAGCTGGTATGGACCAAAGTTTCATGGAAAAAAAACATCTTGTGGAGAGGTGTATGATATGCACGGTATGACCGCTGCACACAAAACTCTGCCAATGCACACCATTGTAGATGTAACCCATAGAAAAACAGGAAAAAAGATTAGGGTACGGATTAACGATAGAGGTCCCTTTGTAAAGAGTAGAATTATCGATCTCTCCTTTACAGCAGGCAAAGCGCTAGGTTTAGAT
>JAABTA010000112.1 GCA_011390075.1 Helicobacteraceae bacterium
GATCGAGAAAAGGCTGTCATTGCCATGCGATTTGGACTGCTTGATGATGAGAGCGACAGAACACTAGAAGAGATAGGCAAAGAGCTCAATGTTACCCGCGAGCGAGTGAGACAGATTGAATCAAGCGCCATTAAAAAGCTTAAACACCCCAAAGTGGGTCGCGCCCTTAAAAACTACATAGAAGAGTAACGGCACACTATTTGCTCCTGTTGTATAACTCAAACAGGAGCTTTCTTATGGAAGAAACAATCGAAGACTCTATTAATAAAATCGAAGACTCATTAGAAGAAATCAAAATTCTCTTACGCATGTCAGACACAAACCTCTTTAGCTTCACATCCTACAGAGTTGGAAAAGTGGAAAAACCGCCCTATCTTAACTCGTGGGCAGAAGAGGGAGTTTTAGGCGAGTTTGAAAATATGATAGACGCTATTAATGAGCTTAGCTCAGTCAAAAAAGAGATTAAAGCCTACCTAAAAAGAGAAAAAGCGGCGTAAATCCGCTTTTATTTAAGCCTAATTCGTACACTCTCTTCGTGAGCTGTGAGCCCTTCTGTGTGGGCAAATTTAGCCGTACTCTCTCCTAGTTCTTGTATTGCCTCTTTGGAAAAAGAGATAATGGAGGATTTTTTAAGAAAATTATCCACACCTAAAGGAGAGAAAAATTTAGCAGTGCCTCCTGTTGGAAGCGTGTGATTTGGACCAGCCATATAGTCCCCAATTGGCTCTGGGGTATGCTCCCCTAAAAATATTGCTCCAGCGTGTCTTATTTTTGGAAGATAGTCATAAGGGTTGCTTGTGAGCACTTCTAGGTGTTCAGGAGCGATCTCATTCATTAAAGCAACTGCTTCATCCATTGTTTTTGTCACAATAATTGCTCCTCTACTCTTGATAGACTTACTAGCAATCTCTGTTCTAGAGAGCACTTTTAAATACTGCTCAATCTCCATTAAAACAAAATCAGCAAGATCTTGGCTATCAGTAATTAAGATACTCGAAGCCATCTCGTCATGTTCTGCTTGGCTTAAGAGATCAATAGCAGCGTATTTAGGATTTGCTTGTCCGTCAGCCAAGATCCCAATCTCACTAGGCCCTGCTATCATATCGATATTTACATCACCAAAAACTTGTTTTTTTGCCGTGGCTACAAAGATATTTCCAGGGCCTGTGATAACATCACACTTGTCAATCGTCTCTGTTCCATAGGCTAAAGCTCCAATAGCACTAGCACCTCCCACTCTATACATCTTCTTTATGCCACAAAGGTGCGCTGCAGCTAAAACCAAGGAGTTGAGCTCTTTATCGGGGGTTGGCACACACACAACTAGCTCTTTCACACCAGCAACAAGTGCTGGAACAGCGTTCATTAAAACAGAGCTGGGATAGGCGGCTTTTCCTCCAGGAATATAGAGCCCTGCTCTATCTACTGCTGTTATCTTCTGGCCAAGAACTGTGCCATTTTCTTCATAGTCCATCCAACTTTTTGGCATCTGCTTTTCGTGAAACGATTGTATTCTTTGGAAACTTGTCTTAATTGCATTTTGCAGATCTTGTGGAGTTGCATGAAAAGCTTTTTCCATCTCTTGGGTGGAGATAATAAGCTCATTTCCAGCATTTGGGCTCCATCTATCAAATTTAGCAATATGTTTGCAAAGGGCCCTATCGCCCTCCTCTTTGACCTCTTGCAGGAGTCCTGAAACAATAGAGGATACAGAGTCCATGTCCATACCACCTCTTTGTAAAAGCTCATTAAATTGATTTTGAAAATTTGCGTCTTGTGTATTTAAAAGTGTCATTATCTACCTAAATAATTTTTAAGCAATTGTAACTAAATTTTTAAAAAACTCCCAAAGAGTCTCTCTTTTATCCTTGGTATTATACACAAGAGGGCTAGGATGAAAAGAGAGCCCTATCTTGCAGTGGTAATCAATGGAGGAAAAATAGCACTTATCTATAGAGTGATTGTCCATTGTTTTGACAATTTGCTTTGCAGAGGAGTCCTCTATTTTTAAGAATGCTTTTTTGGCACTCCCACCTAAAAGAAGAATAAGCTTTGGTCTGACAATAGAGATCTCTTCCAAAAGAAGCTTAGCTCCAAACTCTAGCTCTTTTAGATTAGGGGTTCTATTTTTAACTCCTTTGCTCGAGTGCTCGTAAGTTCTAAAAGGAAAAGCATTGGTAATTAAAAAATCTTTTTCTCTACAAAGTCCCGATTTTTTAATCGACTCTGTCAAGTTTTTGCCAGCTAGCCCCACAAACGGCCTTTGCTCTTTCACCTCATTTTCTCCAGGGGCTTCTCCTACTATCATAATGAGACTGTGCTGTTTACAATCAAGAGCCGTATCAAAAACAGGAGTGCTATCAATACAATCTAGAGCGAGTTTGGAAGCTTGCAAAGACTCTTGTCTTTTTTGATAAAACTCTACAAGTTTGCTTTGAAAACTAGCCTCCAACAATCTCCCTTTGGCCTTTAGCATTTGGGGCAGAGAGGATGCCTGTTTTTTCTAGCTGTTCGATGATGTTGGCAGAGCGGTTGTATCCAATACCTAGCTTTCTTTGGATGTAGCTAATAGAGGTTTTCTTCTCTGTGAGCACTATCTCTTTTGCGTCAGGATAGAGCTCGTCTAGTTGCCCTTTAAAGTCTCCCTCGCTCCCTGCTGGAAAATCCCCTGCTAAGTCTCCATCTTCGTCTAAGAAGGCGTGGTCATACTCTACCTCTCTTTGGCTTTTTAAAAACTCGGCAATATCATCAATCTCTTTCTCGGTTGACCATGGTGCGTGTACACGAACAAGCCCTACACTCCCTGGAGGGGTAAACAGTAAATCACCTCTTCCCAAAAGAGCGTCTGCGCCCATCTGGTCTAGGATGACTTTTGAGTCTATTTTAGAACCAACTCTGTAGCTAAGACGAGAAGGCAGATTTGCTTTAATAAGTCCTGTAATAACATCGGTAGAAGGTCTTTGTGTCGCAATAATCAGATGAATACCACACGCCCTTGCCTTTTGGGCTAGTCTTGCAATAGAGACCTCCACATCTTTTCCCCCTGCCATCATCAGATCCGCTAGCTCGTCAACAACAACCACAATAAAAGGCATATGCTCTAAGTTTTCTCGTTTGGCTTTTTCGTTGTAGTTCTCTATGGTTTTGGTTTTGGTTTTTGCCATAAGTGCATATCTTCGATCCATCTCAATCACCATATTTGCCATTGCTGTGATTGCCTGTTTTGGTTGGGTGATCACAGGGGTAAGCAGATGAGGAATATCGTTATAAATAGAAAATTCCAGCATTTTTGGATCAACCATTAAAAGCTTAAGTCTATCAGGAGAATTTCTATATAGCAGTGAGAGAATCATTGCATTAATCCCCACACTCTTACCACTTCCAGTAGTCCCAGCAATAAGCAGATGAGGAAGCTTTCTGAGATCTGTAATAAATGGGTTACCAACAATATCTTTTCCTAAAACGATTGTGAGAGGAGAGGAGGCTTTGTTAAAGAGATTGCTCTCTAATATTTCTCTTAGATAGATGGTTTCAATAGAGATATTAGGGATCTCAATCCCCACAACATCTTTTCCAGGAATAGGCGCTTGAATACGGATAGTTTGTGCTTTGAGAGCCATGGCAATATCATCTTGCAGATTTAAGATCTTAGAAACTTTAATATGAGGTGCTGGTTTAAACTCAAATGTAGTCACCACAGGCCCTGCATAGGTTCGTACAATATCCCCTTCTATTTTAAATACTCTTAGCTTCTCTAAGAGATCTTCAATTTTTGCATCAATCTCTGCTTCGTTAATGTCATTTTTAGTAGCTTTTGCTTCTTGGAGCATCTTCGTTGAGGGCAGTTGAAAGTTCTTTGGTTTTTCCACCTCTCCTTGCTCAATTGAGTCTAGAATTCTTTTGTTCTCCTCTAGCTCTTTGACGATTTTGACACTATTTTTTCGTTCATAGGCTGGAGCATCTAAAGCGTTTTCATCGAGATCTTTTGTCTCTTTTTCTAGAGATTGAGGCTCAGAAAGTTTAGGAGGGCTCGGTTTTTTTTCTCTTTTTGCAGGCTCTGTTTCTAGCTCATTTACTTGAAATAGTGGCTTTTCCTCCTCTTTTTTAGGGGCAGGTTCTTTATCGCTATGGGATCTTTTAACAGACTCAACAACTAAATTCACTTTTCGTGCACTGCCCTCCTCCATGACGCTTGCATCAATCTGTTGGATCTCTCTTTTTTTCTGCTCTATATAGTCCTCAATAGCT
>JAABTA010000113.1 GCA_011390075.1 Helicobacteraceae bacterium
AAAGCGGGTCTTTTTCTTGTCCATGCTTGGCTACCTCTTACCCACTCTAAGGCTCCAGTTTTTATGAGTGCTCTTCTTTCTGGAGTGATGCTAAAAGTGGGGGTTTTAGGGTGGTTAAAGTTTTTACCTTTAGGGCTTTTTCAGTTTGAGATCTTTGGATGGGTTGTGAGTATTCTTGGGTTTTTAGGAATCTATATGGGGCTATATGGAGTGTTTCAAAAAGGACTCAAAGAGGTTTTAGCGTACTCCTCTATCTCCCAAATGGGTTATCTCACCCTTTTAATTGGTGCAACCATGCTCAATCCTGAGAGCTACCAAGAAACTCTTTTTGTCATACTCTTTTTTGTTCTCCACCATGGGATAGCCAAATCCTCCCTTTTTCTCCTTGCTGGAAATATCAAAGACAAAGGTCTTAATAGACTCAACCTCACCCTCTCTTTTATCAATTGGGCAGTTATTGTAGGGTTGCCATTTACAAGCGGTGCATTGGCAAAAGTAATGATAAAAGAGCAAATAGACTTTGCGACGCCTTTGCTTAGCCTCTCCTCTTTGGTGACAGCTCTTTTAGCAGTGAGATTTTTCTCTCTTGCAAAAGAGCATTATAATAAAAGCGTTGACACAACAATAGCTTTGCTGATCCTCCCAACACTCTTCTCTCTTTTTCTAGGATTTACAGCCGATCTCACACTCTCTTGGACAGAGGTGATTCCCCTAGCCACAGCATTATGTATTTTTGCATTTTTGCATATCTTGAGGTACAAAATACCTATTTTCCCTCTTTCTGACATTGCCAATCTCTCTTTTTCCCTCCCAAAGATCTCCTTGCACACACAAGAGATTACCGTGGAAAAATATCTCCCAAAAATACCAAAAATATTTTCACAAGCCGATAGACTCCTCAAAGATCCAAGCACAACTTTTGCTCTTATGGTAGCCCTTGTGATTGTGCTTTTTGCTACTTTTGCTACTTTTTCAAGCTAAAACTATATTTTCTTCAATTATTTCAAGGGGTAGTTTTAAATCTTATGACTTCATAGTATGGTTATGGTAAAATGGGATGATTTTGCAAAAGAAAGAGGATCTTTTGAACTGTACAACACTCAAGGAGTTATCTCAGATATCTCCTAGACAAAATATTTTAATTTTTGATACCAATCAAGAGATAGGAGATGACTTAGCGCATCTTTTTTTGCAAAATAAGTATACAGTGACCCTCTTTTCCGATAGGCAAAAAGTCACTACACACGATATAGAGGACTACGACCTTATCATTTTTGGAAACAATCATCCAGACACACAGAACCTTCTAATCCTTGAGGAGCTTTTGGAAAAATTTAAAAAAAAGGTGATTGTTCTAGGGGATTTTAACTCAAGCGCGGATAAAGATAGGCTCATAGCTTTAGGAGTTATCAATTTTATTTCAAAAAATAGGGATCTGAGAAATATCTATCTTGAGATTGAAAGAACCCTTCTTGCCTTTGAAAAAAACAGAGAGTTTACTATTTTTATTGTAGAAAGCAATGAAAAACGACTTTTTGAAGTAGAGAAAGTTTTGCAAAAACAGAATTTTCAAACAATCTCAGGAAAGAGCGCCATTGAGTTTTTTACTATGTTTGAACACCATGGAGATCTTGTGCTTTTAAGCAGTGAGCTTCCTGGCATGGACTACCACTCTGTTATTGACACAATATTAATTGACGAGACAAAAAAACATATTCCAATTCTTGTTACAGCCAAAGAGCATAGCACGGCTAAATATGTGGAGGCGCTTAATAGTGGCTCCAATGACTTTTTTAGTTTCTCGGACTCCTATGAGGTGCTTATCTCTAAAGTAAAAGTTTGGATTGAAAGTGTCAAAAGACACTACGAAAATGAGTGCTCTAAACGGATTTTATTGGAGTATAAAGACGCCGTAGATCTAAGCACCATTGTCTCCAAAACCACCCCCACAGGAATTATCACCTATGTTAATCAATCGTTTTGTTCAATCTCTGGATACACAGAAGAGGAGCTTATAGGACAACCCCACAATATTATTAGACATCCAGATATGCCCCAATCAGCTTTTAGAGATCTTTGGGAAACTATCAAAGATAAGCACCCATGGCAAGGGATTGTTAAAAATAGAAAAAAAGATGGTGGCTACTACTGGGTGGATACTGTGATTAAACCAATAGTTGACGATTATGGCAATATTGTTGAATACATCGCCATGAGAAATGACATTACTGAAATTCAAGATATTAAAGAAAACCTAGCAAAAGAGCTCAATATAAAAGATGAAAACTTAGAGAATGCCCTTACAATCTCTAAAGAGTACGAAAGGGCTATTGATGAGAGCAATATTCTCTCACGAACAGATCTAGAGGGGAGAATCATCTATGCAAATAATGAGTTTTGCAAAGCCAGTGGCTACTCTAAAGAGGAGCTTATAGGCAATACACACAGAGTCGTTAGGCACCCTGAGACTCCCAAATCTGTTTTTCGAGATCTTTGGAAGACTATTAAATCTGGCAGAGTATGGAAAGGGAGGATTAAAAATAGAGCAAAAGATGGCTCTGATTATTATGTTAATAGCGTTATCTTTCCTATCCGTGATCAAGAAAATAATATTATTGAGTATATGGCTATTAGGCACAATATTTCAGCCATTGTCACTCTCCACAAAGAGATAGAGAACACCCAAACAGAAGTTATCCACACTATGGGAGAGATTGGAGAATCCAGAAGCAAAGAGACAGGCTTTCATGTGAAAAGAGTTGCTGAGTACTCAAGAATTTTAGCAAAATATTATGGTCTTAGCGCCAAAGAATGCGAAACTCTAGCTAATGCCTCTCCGATGCATGATATTGGCAAGGTGGCTATTCCAGACTCCATTTTAAACAAACCTGGAAAACTCACAGATGAGGAATACAACTACATGAAAAAACATGCAGAGATTGGCTATAGCGTGCTTAAAAATTCCAAAAGAGAGCTTTTACAAGCTGCAGCAATCATTGCCCACCAGCACCATGAAAAATGGGATGGAAGTGGCTACCCCCAAGGACTCGAAAAAGATAATATCCATATCTATGGCAGAATCACAGCTCTAGCAGATGTTTTTGATGCTTTGGGAAGTGACAGAGTCTATAAAAAAGCGTGGGGCGATCAGCGGATTTTTGAACTTTTCAAACAAGAAAGAGGCAAACATTTTGACCCAATGCTTATAGATAAGTTTTTTGAACACCTTGATGAGTTTTTATCCATTAGAGAAAAATACAAAGAAACACCACTAAAGACTTAACATAAGCTGAGATAGTGCAATAATAATCACAACCAAAATAAATGGAAATCGGTGGCTTTTAAAGAGGAGAGGATCAATCTTATAAAATACCTGAAGCACCCCTCGTATGCCTAGCCACAACCCTAAAAATGCTTTAATAGCTAAAAGAGTTTGATAGTTTGTAAGCCCCTCTTCCGAGATAGTCCCAAAGCTCATAGAAAAAAGATAGACCCCACTAAGCACAGCAACCACCAAAGCTTTTGGCACAATTACACGGGTAAACTCGGCAAAGTAGCCTCGCACTTTTGCATACTCTTTATTCCCAAGCCTTTTTTTCATTCTCATAAGTATAAGATTGTCAGTAAAAAGAAATCCTCCATAGATAAAAACAGCAAACAGATGCACTAATTTAACACTCACATATAGCATTGAATACTCCTTTAAAAGTTTAGCAAATAGTAGTCAAGATATTTTCTAGATTTGTTGTCACAGATCAGTTTTTGGTCGAAATATGAAAAAAATCTTGAAAAACCTTTTAATACTAGCGACAAAATGAGAGATCTTTTTTAAAAGAAAATAATATCCCTTATAGAAATCTCTATCAAATGAGACAGAATTTGGTACTGTTGGTTTTTCTCTTCTTAACAACATTACTATTAAAGGGATTCTTTGAGTAGTGGCGGACAGGGAGGGATTTTATTCTTTAGGTTTATTAAATTATTTTAGACTCTTCTAAAGTTCTATTAAGTCTTTTGCTCATAGCCAGCGTTATGTTTGGTTGCGAGAAAGACGTAAAAGAAGAACAAAAACAAGATGTGGTATTTGGTATCAATGAAATTGATCCTACCATGCTCAAATCAGATTTATGGGACATAGAATGTTCAAACTTCCTTCCCGTTAAAGCCGTGATTGAAATAAACGGG
>JAABTA010000011.1 GCA_011390075.1 Helicobacteraceae bacterium
GTCATCTGCCTCTTTAACAAATGTTCTCACATCTTCTCTATCAACAGGTGGGGTGAGTATCTGAGAGAATGTTCTAATCTTGCTCATTGCCATATTAAGAGATCTTGGAATTGGTGTAGCCGACATGGTCAGCAGATGGAGATCTTTGGCTTTATCTTTAAGTTTTTCTTTCTGTTTTACCCCAAATTTGTGCTCTTCGTCAACAATAATTAGACCAAGGTTTTTAAACTCCACGCCTAAAAGCGCGTGGGTGCCTACCACCACTTTTATGCTTCCATCCGCCAACCCCTCTTTAATTCTTTTTTTGTCTTTGGTGGTGGTAAATCTATCAAACTGTTCAATCCCTATGCCAAATTTTTGGAACCTCTCTTGCATCGAATGAAAATGCTGATTGGCCAAAAGCGTTGTTGGCACCACCATAGCACACTGCTCCCCAGCTTTTGCCACAGCAAAAATGGCATTCATCGCCACTTCTGTTTTTCCAAATCCCACATCCCCACTTAGGAGCCTATCCATCACTCTGCCATCAGCCAAATCCTCTAAAATTTCACCTACAGAGCGTTTTTGATCAGGGGTGTACTCAAACCCTGCAGCTTCTTGAAAAGTATAGATCTCAGGAGGGGTTGGGAAAACTTTTGCCCGCACCAGCTCTCTTGACGCTGCTCTTTTAATGATCTCTCCTGCTATCTCATAAAGCTTTTTCTTGACACTATTTTTTAGTTTGGCAAAACTGCCTTTGCCCAATCTATCCACAACAGGAATAACCCCAGATTGCCCAATAAATCTGTCAATAAGCTGTAGGTTCTCCACAGGCAGAAGCAGTTTGTCATCACTGGCGTATTTAAGAGCAACAAAATCTCTGACCCCTCCCAAAATAGTGACCTGTTCTAACCCCTCGAAGATCCCAACTCCATAGGTTTCATGAACTATATAATCACCCTTTTTAAGATCATCAATAATAATTTTTGGGCGTTTTCTTCTCTTTTTCTTTATCTCTTTATTTAAAGAGATAAAGATTGCATCTCTTGAGATCTGATTTACTATTGCAGGCGTCTCAATAAAGGTGAACTTGCGCTCATCAAGATCAAACTGTCTAAGAAGATTCTCACTTTTTGCTAAAACTTTAATCTTTTTATTTCTATGGAACTCCATAAGGGTTTTAATATCGCTAGTAACAAGCTCATCAAATTTTTTAGCATTTTCCAAGATCTCTAAGCTAGCAAAGCTCTCTTTTGGAACAAAACCCTCTTGATTAAACTCATAAATATCATAGATTGCCTCACTTAGATCTTTGGTGGCAAAACTCTTGAGATCTTGTTTGAGATCGATGCCAATTCCAAGTTCGTTTAAGTACCAAAAGCCCAAAGAGAAAATATCTTTAAAAAATGAGTCAGAATCTGCTATCTCAGTTTTAAGCTCTAGTTTTTCATACGCCTCTTTATTAAGACCAAATAGTGCTGGTTTAATAGCAATCTCTTCTAACTCCTCTTTATCGCTTCTTTGATTTGCAACATTGAGCTCTCTTATGCTCTCCACCTCATTATCAAACAACGAGATCCGAAAAGCGTTCTCATTTGATGGAGAAAAAATATCTATAATGTCTCCCCTAAACGAGCACTCTCCTTTGGTTTCAACAATATCAACAAAACTATACCCCCAACAAAGTAGCTCCTCCTTAAAAGAATCTAGATCCAAAAAGTCACCAAACTCGACTCTTTTCTCTTTAAAAAGCTCAGGTGAAGGCAGATATTTAACAATGGTGTTCAAAGGAGCAATAAGAAGCTTTTTTTTTCTGTAGGAGTAGTACTCCTCTAATGTTTCATTAAGCTCAAGAAGCTCCTCAGAGAAACTACGAAGATCGTTGAGATAATCCACGCGAAGTTCAGGCAGTACAAAGGGTTTTTTATCAAAAAAAAGGGCCAAAGAGTATAAAGATTTTGCCTCTTTAGAGTCTTCGGTAATCAGTAGGTCAAGCTCTTTTTTTTCTAAAAGAGCTTCAAACAAATTAGAGGATATATTACTTATCAATGCTAACTGGCTCTGACTCTACTTTAACTTTACTTGAACCTTCAAAGAAACCATTGGTTTCAATCACAAGATTTTTAGAGATAATATCCCCTACAATTTTTCCACCAGCTAAAATATCGATCTCTTTACAATCAGCATTGCCATCAAACTCACCGCTGACAATCAGTTTTTCTGCAAAGATCTCTCCTTTTATAACACCCTTAGATCCTATTGTTACTACATTTGTTGACTGTACTGTCCCCTCAATTATACCATCAATATGCAACTTAGAGTCAACCTCTACTGTTCCGTTAAGTTTTGTTCCTTCTGCGATGACCGTTGTTCCAGAAGTGTCCATTGCCATTTTATCCCTTTCGCTAAAGATTCCCATCGTACTTTCTTCTCTTTCTCAAAAATCTCTTCATAACTTTGAAGATTCCAATCCATGAAGTGTTTTGGCTCTAGTGTCATATTAATATATCTCACCTCATAATGCAGATGAGGACCACTTGAGTACCCTGTGTTACCTGTGTGAGCTACTATATCACCCTTTTTTACAAACTCTCCAGCTTTTACTTTAATGCTATTTAAGTGACCAAAGAGCGTTTCAAACCCCATACCATGATCAATAACTAAAAGTGTACCATATCCTTTTCTTCTCCAAGCTTTAGAAGTTCTAGATTTTTGAACAATTCCATCAGCTGTGGCGTAGACTGGCGTATTCATTCTAGCCCGCAAATCAATCCCTGGATGAAACTCTCTTTTTCCTGGTTTAAGAGGATTGGTTCTCCAGCCATACTTTGAGGTGACATAGATCTTATCTAAAGGTCTGCCATTGGGAATGTTTCTAAACATCAACATCCGCTCACTTGCAGAGATCTTTGCAATGTCTAATCTTTCGTTTCTTGCCATATTTTCTTGAGGTCTTACCCCTATCATCACCTCAATATCGGAGATCTTTTCTGTAATATCAGAGAGCTCATTTTTTTTCTCGGCAATAGAGATCTCGAGATCTGAGTTTTGGATTAAGAGATTGTGATAGTCTTGCTTGAGACTATCGTACTCCTTTTTCTCTCCAAAAAGAAAATAGATAACAAAAAGACTCAATACAAAAAGAGCAAAGATCCCAAGAAGAATATATTTTATAAATTTTTTAAAAACTTGATCTATAGTGTAACTTTTTGAACCCGATATGGTGGTTATAGTAATAATCGTTTTATCTCTCAAGACACTCCCAAACCCTTAAAAACTTCTCAACACAAAGAAACGAGCCAAAGACAAGATAGGTCTTGTCTGGCTCCAATACTGCCAACTCTTCTACAGCTATATCCAAACTTTTGCAACTAGAAAAAATATCCTCTTTGTTTGCAACCCTTTCTCCTTCTAAAGGAAGATAGAGAAGTTTAGAGATCATAGGTTTTAGCTTAGAAAGAATTGATAAAAAATCTTTCTCTTTGTATGAATTATAAATGATTATAACTTTTTTACCTTGAAAAAATTCACCTATTGCTTTTGCAGCACTGAGGTTATGCCCCACATCTAAATAGATATTTTCCCTCAACTGCGTTAGCCTGCCAAACATATTTATTTGCACAAGCTCATCAGCTTTTGGCGAAAACCCCAATTGCTCTAAAGCAACAAAAGCTAGCGCCCTATTCTCTCCTAAAAACAGAGGCTCACCTTTTTGTATAAAGTCCTCTTTTGCAAGATTTTTCTCATCTAAAAACTGGGCATTGGGCACTTGTGTTTTTGCAATCATCCTCACCTGCTCGAACTCCTGAAAACCAATGACTGCTTTTGCTTTTACAGCATTGAGTTTAGTGGTGGCAATCTCTTCTAAACTTTCACCTAAAAACTCACAGTGATCAATGGCAATTTTTGTAAACAGTTGTAGGTCTATAGGCAAAGAAGAAGTAGAGTCAAACTCCCCTCCTAGCCCCGCTTCGAGCACAAAATAGTCACACTTTCTAAAGGCAAAAAAACCAAGGAGGGTTAAATACTCAAAATAGCTCAGGGCTTCAAGATCTGTGGGTGTAAGTACACGCACTAACTCTGTATGCGCCATTTCTAAACTTACATCATCTAAGTGTTTTTGGTTTCTCCAAAACCTCTCATGGACACTTTGGATATGGGGGGAGCTAAAGTGAGCCACATCCAAGCCCTTAGTAAAAAGATACTCTGCTATGCACCTTCCTGTTGTGCCTTTTCCGTTGGTTCCAATCAGTTGCACTATTTTTGCTTTTTTATCTGCTTTAATCTTGGCAAATACCTTTGGGAATCTTTGGGGATCAAACAGCGCGTACTCTTTTCCCTTTTGCTCTAAGATCTCTATATACTTCACCTATTTTCCCATCTTCTCATAGGTAGTATTAAGCATTTGTGTCTGTTTTGAAAAGTCTTTTCGTATGGCTGTAGCGTACTCAATATTGACGCCTATTCTCTTTTTTTCATACATAAATTTACTTTTTCCTAATTTCGTTTTAAGTTCAAAAAGAGCCATCTCTAGTTTTTCTTGTGTTTCATAAGAAACAACAGCAAAAACAGACCCACTATACCTTCCAATCTTAGAGATACTGTTGAGTCTGTTGTTAACAATTTTTCCCACATTGGACAAAATAGCATCGGAGGCAAATCTTCCAAACTCCTTGCCAATTCTCTCTTCATTCTCTAGTTTAAAAAAAGCAAAGCTATAGGACTTATTAAACTTCGCATATCTCTTTTCGTAGTTATTCATAATCTCTAAAATAGCCCTTCTGTTATAGAGGTTTGTCAGAGAGTCTGTTTGGGATTTTCTTTGCTCTTCTTGCAGCTGTTCTTGAATTCTCTCTATCTTTTTTTTAAGAAGTTCTGCTTCATTAGCGCCTTGCTTTATATCCCCATGAAAATCGTCCACACTCTCTTGGATCTCTGCTGTAATACTTTGTAAGGAGCTGTTATCTTTTCGGATATCATCTTTAAAGCTCTCTAATTTATCTTTAAACTGCTGGCTTTGGTGAGAAAAACTCTCCATGACACTTTTAAAATCATTACTAATAGTTTGCACGCTCTCGACTCTGTTTTGAAACATTGTGTCAATCTGCTCTTTTATATCCTCTATAACAGTTGCAGAAGCGACAATTTCAGGATTTTTTATAAGCTCACTTTTTAGTCTTACACTCTTTTCGCTGTGACCATATTTGCCAAGTATCTCTGTAAACATTTTGGCCACTGCTCCTACCTCACTCTCTTTGTCAAGATAGATAGCGACCTCATCAATAAGCTCTTTGAGATTGTTTTTATTAAAGTAGCCAAACTTATCAAGTTTACCCAAATAGGCAAAAGTGTTGCTACTTATGGCATCTGTCCATTGGCTTCTCATCTTCATAACCGCGTCAGCATTTTTAAAGTCGCATTTTTTTGTCTGTTCAACAAGCTTATGGATCTCTGGATCGGGGTATTTTTCTAAAAAGATAAGTATTTTTCCAATAAGAAGATACAGAGCATGAAAACTATCATCCTCTTTTAAATTTTTTGTGCGGTTAAGCTGGGAGATAAGAAAAATAATGAGCTCATCAAGGGTTTTGATCCTATACTCATCAGCGAGTCTCTTCCCCTGGGCAGAGAGCTTTTGCAAGTAACGAGAGAGCTTACTGCACTCCTCAACTCTCACCCCAGCTTTTACCGCCTCTTGGCAAAAAAACTTTCCATAGTTATCAGGGGTGATAGGAAGATTATTTGCCCTAATAGCTTTAATGGCTAATGCGGCTATTCTCTCAACAGATATAGCTAGTTCCTAATCTGGCCAGAGCCATAGATCTTAAATTTATAAGTTGTGAGGTCATTAATCCCCATAGGACCACGGGAGTGGAGTTTATTGGTAGAGATCCCAACCTCCGCCCCAAAGCCAAAGGCGCCACCATCGGTAAATCTTGTCGAGGAGTTGACATAGCAACATGCAGCATCAACCTCGTTTAAAAACTTCTCTGCATTGGCATAATCTTTTGTAAGAATAGCGTCTGAGTGTCCTGAGCCATGTCTGTTAATATGCCCAATGGCTTCATCAACATTTGCAACCACTTTTATAGCCAAAATCATATCCAGATACTCCTCATCCCAATCGCTCTCTTTAGCCTCTTTTACGCTTATTATCTCTCTTGTCTTTTCGCATCCTCTAAGCTCTACGCCCTCACGCTCTAGGGCCTTAGCTACTTGGGGCAAAAATTTCTTGGCAATGTCTGCATGCACCAAGAGTGTCTCAATGGCGTTGCACACCCCTGGTCTTTGCACCTTGGCATTAAGAGTGATCTTCTCACTTTGTGCCACATCTGCATCTGCATCCACAAAGAGGTGGCACAGTCCCTTGTCATGTTTGACAACTGGCACAGTGGCATTTTCGCTAATGTGTCTAATGAGCCCTTCTCCCCCTCTTGGGATAATAAGATCAAGATACTTATCCTCTTTAATAAGCTGATTCATCGCCTCTCTTGAGCTATCTGGCACTAAAGAGACAATAGATTGAGGGAGCTCTAGCTCTTTTAAGGTGTTGCTAATCACTTTTGCAATAGCTTCATTGGAATTTTTTGCCTCTTTTCCGCCCTTAAGAATTGCCACATTGCCACTTTTAATACAGAGCCCTGCCACATCGCTAGTTACATTTGGGCGAGACTCATAGATAACACCAATCACACCAATTGGCACAGATACCTTCTCTATTTTTAAGTTATCTTCATTCATCCAGCCATCAAGCACTCTTCCTACAGGCTCTTTTAGAGTAGCAATCTCTCGCAAGGAGTGTGCCATAGCTCCCACTCGAGACTTATCTAAAAAGAGCCTATCTAAAAGGGCTGATGAGAGACTGTTTTTCTTTCCCTCTTGCATATCAATTTTGTTTGCATCGGTAATTTGAGAGCACTTCTTCTCTAAGTTCTCTGCTATTTTTTCTAAAACTGCTGCTTTGGTTTTTCCATCCAAATGAGCAATAACTGCTGCTGCTTTTTTTGCATTTTCTAAAAACTCTTTCATTAAAACTCCTCCTCTTTATTTCTCTCTAGTAATCTATACAAACTTTTTTTAGGATCTCTCCCATCTAAAATGGCGTTCACCTCTTGAGCAATAGGGGCGTATATTTTCTCTTTTTCACAAATAGCCATAATGGCTCTTGTGGTAGGCACACCCTCGGCAACCTCTCCTAATGCTTCTAAGATCTCTTCTAAAGATTTGTGCTGCGCTAAGGCGTGTCCGACTCTATAGTTTCTAGACATCTCACTACTCGCTGTCAAAAAGAGATCGCCTGCGCCACTGAGACCTAAAAAAGTCTCTTCCAAAGCGCCAAAATGCATGCCGAATCTTGTAATCTCAGCTAGCCCTCTTGTGATAAGAGCCGCTCTGGCGTTATTGCCAAGATGCAAGCCATCACATAAGCCAGATGCTATGGCGATCACATTTTTATAAGCGCCACCCACCTCCACGCCCTTGATATCATCAGAGATGTAAATTTTAATAAAATCTGGGAAAAAATCTGCCCAAAGTGAGGCTGTCTCTTTAGATTTGGAGGCTATCACTAGCGCTGTAGGTAAAGAGTCTATCACCTCTTTAGCAAAAGAGGGCCCTGATAGAAACGCTAAGTTCTCTTCTGGGATATGCTCTTTGTAGATGTCATCTAAAAATCTATGGGTTGCTAGATCTATACCCTTACTTGCCACTAAGATCTTTTGCCCCTTATAGACAAAAGAGTTCTCGAGCCACTCCCTTGTGCTCTGCGCTGCAATAGCAATCAGCAGATACTCACTCTCTAAGGCAGACTCTAAAGGGATAAAGTCTTGCATGGCTCTTTTGGTTCGTGATGTTATATATGTTTTTGTTTTTTGCGTCAAGGAGTGGTGAAGAGCCTCTCCCCATTTTCCTGCACCTATTACTGCTATTTTCACCTATATATCTCCTTTTTAAACAAGTCCCTATAGAACTCATCAGCAGAGGACTCACGCGACTTGGTCGCTTTAGTAAAGAGATTATACTTAAAACTATGTAATTATTTGATTATTCATGCTTCTTTTGGGGATCAAAACAGAAAATAGTGCTCCATCATCTTTATTAGTCACAGTGATATCTCCTCCTAAATGATCTTGCATAATGGTTTTGCACATAAAAAGACCAATGCCATTGCCATTTTTTTTGGTGGTAAAGTTTTGCTCAAAAATCTTGTAGATAATATCTTCAGGAACACCTCCACCATTGTCTTGAAAGTTGACAGATAAAAAATCTTTTGCATCCATAAGGACTATCTCTATCTCTCCTTGGATCTTTTTTTCTATAAAGTTATCTCTGGCGTTATTTAAAATATTGAGCACTACTTGCTTAAACTCATTTTGTATTCCATACACCACTGTCTCTGCACTCGAGCTAATATGCACCTTGATGGAGTTTTTCTTAAACTGAGGGCAGAGCATATTAAACACCTTCTGCACGGCCTCTTGTGCGTCAAAATAGCCATACTCTTTATCCAGTTTAAAGTAGTTTCTAAAATCTCCAACCGTATCAGACATAAACCGAACTTTGTCCAATACCTTATCCACACACCCTTGAATATCTTCTGTCTTTATATCTTCAAACTTGGAAGTTTCCAAAACCTCTTGCACTACAATGGCCATGGAGTTTAAAGGCTGTTTCCATTGATGGGCAATGGCGCCTATCATATCTCCCATATCTGCCATTTTTGATGTCTGAATAAGCATCTCTTGGCTTTTAAGTCTCTTTTCTGTCTCCTCTATAACTTTTCTTTCAAGATCTTTTCGTAAAACAGTGAGCTCTAAATGATTGTTCACCCTCGCAATAAGCTCTTCTTGATGAAACGGTTTGGTTATATAGTCAACACCACCTACGGCAAATCCCTTTTTAATACTCTCTTCATCACTTTTTGCCGTTACAAAAATTATGGGGATATTTTTTCCTTTGGTGGTAGTTTTGACTCTTCTTGCCACCTCAAAGCCATCGACTCCTGGCATCATAATATCTAAGAGAATAAGATCTATCTCATTTTCTTGGATAGTTCTCAGAGCATTTTCACCACTTGTAGCAAACATGAGTTTATAGTTTTCATCTTTTAAAAAATTAGCAGCAACTTGAATATTTTTGGCAACATCATCAACAATTAACAAAGTAAATTTTCTACTCACCTCGCATCCTTTCATACAGACTCACACTGTTTTGGATCTTTTCTAGATCAAAGCTCGTCGCCCCATCTTCAATGGCCTTGCTTATCTCTAAGAGCTCTTTATTATCGCATTCTTTTGCAACTTTGTAAAGCTTGCTAGCAAACTCTTGATACTCCTCAAAAGTGCTGAGACTCTGCAAATTTTTAAACTCTATCTCTAGAGATCTTAGTGCCACTCTCTCCTCTTGCAATAATGGCTTTATCTCTTTTTGTGGGTCTAAAAGATTATTGCTCGCTCTAAGATCTTTTTTATCTAAAACAACATTTTTAAAAACAACAGACACATCTGTCCCAATATTTCTCTTACCTACAATAGTAAGCTCTGCATTCATAAGCTCTGCTAGTCGCTTTGTGAGATAGAGTCCTAGCCCCATTCCAGAAAACTCTCTATTATCTTCTGTTTGGTTTTGCTGAAACATCTCAAGCTTTTTGCCTATCCCTTTATTGGCAATGCCTATACCACTATCTCTCACTAAAATATGCAGATCGCTTTCTTGCATATGGGCAAATAGGGTCACATGCCCTTTGTGGGTAAATTTAAGCCCATTACTTATAAGGTTCTTAAGAATAGTCTTGAGCTTCTCTTCATCCAAAACTATCTTATGCGTCACCGTATTAGAGACAGAGATCTTGAGCACTACCCCTCTTTTTTTCTCAAAATCCTCTTGAAACTCTGTCGCAATATTTTGGAAAACACGGTAGATAGAGACAGAGCTCTCATGAAGCTTGGCAAGGTCTGCCTCTAAATGGGAAACCTCTAAGAGATGATTAAAGATCTCTAAAAGCTCTAAACTGCTTTTTTCAATGGAGCGAACCCTCTCTATAGACTTGTTCTCTTCTAAAGAACCTTTTAAGATCTTGATAAATCCCAAAATAGAGTTGATAGGGGTTCTAATTTCATGGGAGATATTGGCAATAAAACGGGTTTTAAGACTATTAGCCTTTTGGGCATTCTCTTTTTCATGGGCAAGTTCTTTGGTTCTTTGCACCACCCTATCTTCTAAAGACTCATTGACTCTTTTGAGCTTCTCAGTGACAACAAGAATCTTGCTTTTATAGGAGCGAAAGATCCCTAAAACTTTTTTTGTCAAATAGATATTGACAAACAGTAAAAGCGCTGTAAATACAACAAAAAGTGCCACAATAGCTTGTAGTCCCTCTTGGAGATCTTTTTCATAAATCTGCTGCTGGGTAGCAAGTCTTTTTTGCAAAGACTCAATATAGACACCCCCACCAACTACCCAATC
>JAABTA010000114.1 GCA_011390075.1 Helicobacteraceae bacterium
CTGAGAGTAAAGCATTAATCTCATTGTATCTATCAATAAAAGGAGTGAGTCTCTCTTTAAGCAAAATTAAGCTTCTAGTTTTTTAACAAAGGCAGACAATCTACTCACTTTTCTAGCAGCTGTCTGTTTTTTTAAGATGCCCTTACTTACCATTTTGTGAAGATACTGATTTGCCACTTTAAAGGCTGTCTCAGCCTCCTCTTTGCTTTTTGCATTTGTCACAGCTTTTACAATGTTTTTAACTCTTGTTCTGTAGTAGCTGTTTCTTTCGTTTCTAGTTTCTGTTTGTCTAATTCTTTTGAGTGCGGACTTATGATTTGCCAATTTCTTTTCCTTGTGTTATTTTAATCGTGCAAGTATACTGACAAAAGCTTAAAAAAATATTAATTTTATTTTATTTTAAGAAAACTACCCTTTTAAGAACTCAGCAAAAACTTTAATACTAGATTTATTAAATTAGCAATATACTAGCACTGCAAATAGTGCAAGAAAGGAAATCTTAGGTGAAAATACTTGAAACAAAAAGACTCTTTTTAAGAGTATTCAAAGAGAGTGATATTGACGCTTTGCACCAAGATATTTTTTCTGACAAAGAGGTCATGAAGTATGCCTTTTTGGGAAAAACCCTCACCCTTGCAGAGACACGAGAGTTTATAGAAAACTATTTTTATGACAACGAATCAAACCTAGGATTAGCTCCAATTATTCTCAAAGAGACACAAGAGATAATAGGTATTGGCGGGATCACGCAGTGCAACTACTTGGGATCTGACGATTTTGAGTTTGGCTATATTCTCAAGCAATCAATGTGGGGAAAAGGCTATGCCACTGAGATTGCCAAAGGGCAAATAGACTTTGCCTTTAAAACACTCGAGCTCGATAGACTCTTAGCGCTAACAAACATACATAACTCAAGATCTATTAGAGTCTTAGAAAAGTTAGGAATGACCTACCTCAAAAATATACAGACAAAAAACAGAGGGGAGCGAAGAGTTTATAGCATAGAGGCAAGCTAGCCCCTACACCGAACACTTTTTGCTAATCATGCAAGTTGGGCAAAAATTTGCAATCCCTGCAACAAGAGGAATAACCCCTAAATAAAACCATGGATTTCCAGTGACCACAGCCACTCCAATTAAAACAACTCCTATAACAACCCGAAACGGTCTACAAAATTTTTTTATCTTGTCAAATGTATTCATAAAATTTCCTTAACTTAAACTTTTAAATAGATTATATTCAAGTTCTATTAATTATACATTAAACCTATCAATTAGTTACCGTTTTTGCAAACTCCACCAAAAGTCGCACACCAGCGCCACTTCCTCCTTGTGGATTGTATCCCCACTCTTTATCAACAAAAGCGGGACCTGCAATATCCAAATGAAGCCACTTCTCTTTCATTGCATCAGAGACAAAATTGTCCAAAAACATTCCCGCTGTAATGGCCCCACCATATCTAGAAGAGCCAATATTACTCATATCAGCCACAGGAGATTTCAGTAGCTCTTTTAAGTATCTATTAAATGGTAAAGATCCCACAAGCTCGCCACTCACTTTTCCAGCTTTATACATCCCATGCTTAAGCTTTTCGTTGTGTCCCATAATGCCTGTTGTATAATCCCCAAAGGCTACCACACACGCCCCCGTTAAAGTTGCCATATCAAAAAGATAGTCCGGCTCAAGCTCGCAGGCATAATCAAGGCAGTCTGCTAAAACTAATCTTCCTTCTGCATCAGTATTTTTCACCTCTATAGTTTTGCCATTTCTTGCGACAATAACATCATCAGGTTTATAAGCATCCCCGCCAATCATATTCTCCACAAGTCCAACAATAGCATGCACTTCCACATCCAGCCCCAGCTTTGCTATTGCCATAATTGCACTGCTCACAGCCACACCACCAGACTTATCTGATTTCATTGATACCATAAAGTCGCTAGGCTTAAGGCTTAGACCACCACTATCATAAGTAAGTCCTTTGCCTACAAGGACAATCTTTTTTGTGGCTCCTTTTGGCTTATAACTTAGATGAAGCACCCTAGGCTCATGTCTAGAAGCCCTTGCCACGGCTAAAATGGCTCCCATTTTTTCCTCTTGGATATCACTTGTATCAAGGACTTTGCACTCTATTGGAAGCTCTGCAATCTCATCTTTCATCACCTTTACAAACGAGGCGGGATAGATCTCTTCAGGGTGGGAATTAACCAAATCTCTAGCAAAGTTCACATACTGGCACACAATAGCAACAGCTTCTAGTGCTTTAGCTAGATTATCGTCTCCTGTAAAAATAAGATCTCTTAGTTGTGTCTGTTTTTTCTCTGTTTTGTATTTATCAAAAGAGTACAAGCCAAGGATAAGCCCTTCGGCTACTGCTGGTGCAAACTCGTCTGCACAAGTAATTTTTAGATCTTTTACAGCAAAATTTTTTACTACTTTTACCGCTTTACTAGCCCCAATCTTAAAATTTTCCAGATCTTTGCAATCTTTGATATGAACCAAGATCTTTTTGGCAGACTGAATAGTAACTACTTCGCACTCTTTAAATGAAAAACCTAAAAACTCCGCCTCTTTTTGCAAATTTGCATCAATCTGTTTATCAACAATAAATTCAATCTCATAATCAAATGTCTCTATATCTTTTTTTACAATAATATTCATATCTCTCTCCTACTTATCAAAGTTCAAGATCTCTTTAGCTTGTATCATATCCTTGTCCCCTCGTCCTGAGAGGTTGACAATGACTACCTTAGCTTTAATCTCTTTTTTTATTTTTTTCAAATACGCTAGTGCATGAGCGCTCTCAAAAGCTGGAATAATTCCCTCTTTTTGGCTAAGCCACACAAAAGCATTGAGGGCTTCATCATCTGTGATGCTATCGTAGCGAATACTTTTATTATCTTTATGAAAACTATGTTCTGGTCCAATTCCTGGATAGTCCAAGCCAGCACTTATGGAGTGAGCCTCACTAATATTGCCCTCATCAGTTTGCAAAAGGTAGCTCATCTGACCATGCAAAACTCCAGGGCGCCCCTTCTCTAAAGAGGCTCCATGACTACTTGTGTCAAGCCCAAGACCTCCCGCCTCTATTCCAATGCACTGAGTCTCTTCGTAATTTAAAAAGTGTTGAAAGGCTCCAATGGCGTTGCTTCCACCACCGATACAGGCAATCACATAATCAGGTAATTTTTTCTCTTTTTTAAGACACTGAGCTTTCATCTCATATCCAATAATTGACTGAAAATCTCTTACCATCAGGGGATAAGGATGGGGACCTGCAACAGTTCCTATTACATAATAAGTATCTCTAGCATTGGTGACCCAGTGGCGAATGGCGTCATTCATGGCGTCTTTCAAAGTTTTAGAACCACTGGTGCACGGATGTACCTTTGCCCCTAAAAGTTTCATTCTAAAGACATTGAGCTCTTGTCTTTTAACATCTTTTTCCCCCATAAAGATCTCGCACTCAAGCCCCAAAAGAGCAGCAATTGTGGCTGTAGCCACACCGTGTTGCCCTGCTCCTGTTTCTGCAATTATCTTTTTCTTTCCAAGTCTTTTAGCAAACAGTCCTTGAGCTATTGTATTGTTTACTTTGTGAGCTCCTGTATGGTTAAGATCTTCTCTTTTTAAATAGATTTTAGCCCCTATCTCTTTAGAGATATTTTTTGCAAAATACAAAGGGGTTGGTCTGCCCACATAATCTGTTAAGAGATCATGCACCTCTTTCCAAAACTTCTCATCATGGCGGATCTTTTTGTACTCTTTTTCTAGATCTAGAAGTAGTGGCATCAATGTTTCAGGAACATACCGCCCACCATATAGGCCGTAGTGACCATTTTCTGGATCATACTGTGTCTCTTTTGGTATATACATACTAAATCTTTAACACACTATACACAGGAGCGTGTGCTTCTATCTTTGTTTTGCCATCAAGAAATAAAAGCTCCAAAATAAAGCAACTCTCAACAACATCTCCACCAATCTTTTTCATGAGCTTCACAGAGGCCTCGGCTGTGCCCCCTGTGGCAATCAGATCATCAATAAAAAGCACTCTAGGATTTTTCACACCATCAAAAGCATCAATATGAATCTCTACCTCATCCACCCCATACTCTAATGCATACTTCTCACTTACAGTTGTGTAGGGCAGTTTCCCCGGTTTGCGAATAGGGA
>JAABTA010000115.1 GCA_011390075.1 Helicobacteraceae bacterium
CCTATTATTGGGCAAGAAAACCTTATCGACGCGGAGGTTTTAGGGTATCACTACTCTGTCAAGATCTTAAAGGCCAATCTTTTTGCCCACAATCTCTCTTTGCCTGTAGAGGCTGTTATCTTTTCTCCCAAAGCTTGGCAAAGGGAGTATTTTAAAGAAGCAAGGGTCACTCTAAAGGGAAAATTACAACTCTCGCAAGGAAGATACCAGATTATCCATCCCAAAAAAGTGAGTGCCACAGGAGAGATCACCCCTGTGTATAAAACCCCTTTGCAAAACAGAACTGTGGTTGCGCTTATCCAGCAATATATCACACAAGAGACTTTAGAGGATTTTTGTTTGCCACAAGAGATTATAGATGAGATCTTAGAGATCCATCATCCCACTCTGCGCTCTATATCCGAAAAGTACAAAGAGAGTCTTTTTTCTAAAAAGAAGGTGGAAGCTCTTAAATTTTTAGAGATCTATCGCCATATCCTTTTTTTAAATAAAAAAAAGACAACCTACCCCGCTTTAAAGCAGCTCAAAAGAGATCTACACCCCTTTTTGGACAACCTCCCCTTTGCCCCAACAAACGATCAAAGCAGATGCATCAAGGAAATAGCCTCAGATCTTGACTCTTTAGTCCAAGGAAGAAGAGTAGTGATTGGAGATGTGGGAAGTGGAAAAACCGTTGTCATTATGGCAACAGCATTTATAGCAGATAGAGATAAAGCCATTCTCATGGCTCCAACTTCCGTTTTAGCCAATCAGCTTTTTTCTGAAGCAAGCAAGATGCTTCCAAATCTCAAAAAAACTTTAGTCACGGCCAAAACAAATATTAGCGACGAAGAGCTACAAGAGGCTGATTTTATTATTGGCACCCACGCTCTTTTATATAGAGATCTTCCAAAGGTTGCCGTCGTTATGGTAGATGAACAGCACCGCTTTGGAACCAATCAGCGAAATGTTCTTCATAAGCTCACCTCCAATGAGGGTGGCTCTCCCCACTATTTTCAGTTTTCTGCCACTCCAATTCCTAGAACTCAAGCGCTTATTGAGAGCACATTTGTACAAGTCTCGCTTATTAAAGAGATGCCCTTTAAAAAAGATATCACCACCACAATTATTAGAAATGATGGTTTCAAAAGTCTCTTAGCCCACATAGAGAGTGAGCTAGATAAAAA
Organism: Helicobacteraceae bacterium; assembly: GCA_011390075.1. GTDB lineage: Bacteria > Campylobacterota > Campylobacteria > Campylobacterales > SZUA-545 > JAABTA01. Next base: position 1,167 of record JAABTA010000115.1, read on the forward strand.
TAATCAAGTGCTCATTATCTACCCATTAGTAGAAGAGAGTGAGTCTAGTAAGTATCAGTCACTAGATGAGGGTAGAGGCTTTTGGGAGAAGCGCTACAAAGATGTTTTTGTCACTCATGGCAAAGACAAAAATAAAGAACAAGTCCTAGAAGACTTTGCAAGCCAAGGCAAGATCTTGCTTGCAACCACAGTTGTCGAAGTGGGGATCTCTTTGCCAAAGCTCTCTACTGTTGTCATTGTAGGCGCAGAGAGATTAGGACTTGCCACACTGCATCAACTAAGAGGCAGAGTCAGTCGTACAGGACTCAAAGGCTACTGTTTTTTCTACACAAAAATAGAAAAAAGCGAAAGACTTGCAGATCTTGTCAAAACCACCAACGGTTTTGAAGTAGCCGAACTCGATCTTAAATACCGCCAATCAGGAGATCTTTTAAGTGGCACCATCCAAAGTGGCAAAAGTTTTCAGTGGTTTGATATGTCCCAAGACATGCAGATCTTACAAAAGGCAAAAGAGACTCTTAGCGCCTACTCTAAATAGGTCAGCCTCACTATAGTTGTATCATCTTCTGTTTTTTTAGATTGCACTTCATGCATAATATTTTTCATCGCCTCATCATCAAAAAGGAGCTTTTTAAAATCTCCATCAAAGGAGTCAAACTCCTCCTCAATCACTCCATCACTATAGACAATCAAGGAGCGAAAATGCTCCACCTCTACACTCGCTGGTTGCAAAGAGGGCGTCCAAGGCATAATTGGCAAAGAGTTAGCCTTGAGGGTGATAATCTCATCATTGGAGCGAATATAGGTTGGGTACATACCTCCATTAATATAGTTCACCTTTTTTCTATCGGGGCTAATATGAAAAATAGAGTAGGAGAGTTGCTCATCCTCTGCCAAAATCCCCCTAAGACTCTCCAGCAGTTTTTCCAGCAACTCCTCTAAACTCGCCACAACATTGACAGACTGCTTAAGGATTGTTGTGGCTGCAAATACAGTGAGCGATGGTTGAATTCCATGCCCCATACCATCTAAAAGATACAAAAATAAAGAGCCATCTTCCTTTTTATGAATCGAGTAGAGATCTCCACACATAATATCAGAAGATTTATAGAGAATATCTGCTTGCCAGTGGGCATCGCCCTCTAGATCATTGGTAATAATACCCTTTTGTTTTGCGTAGGCTCTTGTTTGCTCGTCATGGTTGTAGTGATTAATCTCTATAAGGTTAGCGTTCAGGGTATTTGTTTTCTCAATGAGCTCGATAATCTCAAGGTTTTGATACATTCTGCCAACAAACTCCTCTTTTGTAAAGGGCTTTTTAATATAGTCATTGGCGCCATTTTTAATAAACCTAGAAGAGGTGTCTCCATCGCTTTCTGAGGAGATAACAATAATGGCCATACTCTCTTTACTAAACTTTTTTCTGGCATTTTTTACAAACTCAAATCCATCCATTTTTGGCATGTGATAATCGGTAAAAACGATTTTAACATCGGGGTGTTCCTCTAAGATCTCTAGAGCTTCTTCTCCATCTTGGGCTTCGTAAATAACAAATTGATGCTGAAAAATTGCTCGAACCACAGCTATTCTAGCGAGCTTAGAATCATCCACTATCAAGACCTTAATCTCTCTATTTTTGGAGATCCTCTCAACTAAAGAGGTGGCATAATTGACATCGCTAAGACCTTTTTTGATCACATAATCCACAAGATATTTGCCAGCAATTTTTTCTCTAAATGCTTGTGAATCATTGGCGGTTTGTACTATTGATGGAATGTTTTTAGAGGTAACAAGATCTACAATCTCTCCATTGGGAGCATCGGGCAAAACCATGTCCAAAATGGCAGCATAAAACTCATTCTCTCTTAAGAGATCTTGTGCTTCTTCGTATGTTTTTGCTAGATAGGGAGTAAACCCTTCCATTCTCTTGATGTTTTTTTCAAGAAGTGCAAGAAAAAGTTTACTATCTTCAACAATTAAAACTTTCTTCTCCATCACTATCCTATTGCAAGTATTGATGGCATTTTAGTTAAAATTTTCTTCAGTCCATGTTAAGAGATCTTAGATTCTTTCTAAAAATGCACAGTTAATTGAGCATATGGAGTATCGGTGTCTAACTTAACCTCTACTAAAGCCCGAGGGCCTTTTTGCATCTCTAGTGTCGATTTGAGAGACCCTAGCACATGCAAAAAAGTATTGGAAAATGGGGCTTTGACATCTGTAACTCTTTTCTTTTGCAAGATCTCAACACAGGCGTTGATTATCTCTTCGTAAACAATCTTATTCGTTGCCCGTTGAATTCGGTATTTTTTCATAAATTCATAGTTCTTTTTGAGGGTTTCTCTCTCTTTTTCCCCTAAGATCTGCTGCTTCTCTACATCGGCTATCTCTTCCTCTAGAGCCTTTTTATACTCTTTGATACTCTCTTCATACAGCTCATGAAAATTAGGAACCGCCTCTTTTAAAATCCTCAAGATCTTCTCCTCTCCATAGACCTCACCTGGCTCTAATTTTTCCATTTTGTTGTACTCATCAAGGTTGAGAAACATCTGTAGTATATGTGCAGCTGGTTCAATATACTCATATTTATCATGTTTTCTAGAATCAAATCCTACCCCTGTTGCGGAGATGACCGGTTTTTCTCCTACAAACTCTAGCTTTAACATTGTGCCACCTTACTTTTGTAATTTTATTGATTATACTAATTATAAACTGACATTAAAAAACTCAGTATAAGGAGCTAATCCTATCCACATCATCCCAAGAGAGCTTTTTCTCACTATTTAGCATATGAAAAACATATCTAGCAAACATATCTGTCTCGATGTTGACTCTTTGTTTTTGCGCATAGTCTAGAAAAAGTGTGTTGTGCAAAGAGTGGGGGATCAAAGTCAAACGAAATCCCTCTTTTTCCACAGCATTAACAGTCAGGCTGACGCCATCAACGGTAATAGATCCTTTGGGCACTACAAACTTTAAAAACGCTTGAGGCAGA
>JAABTA010000116.1 GCA_011390075.1 Helicobacteraceae bacterium
TTTTATTCTTCACTACTACGCAGAAGATGGCAAAAATAAATCAAGGCTTTTTAATACCAAAGGCCAATCTATTTTTGTACGGTTTTTTAAGCCTACCTTTCAAGAGGCCATGAAAACCCTCACAGAAATTGCTACCTCTAAAAAGGTGAACATAAGCCCAGACATTATCTCCCAACTTGTTACAAGACACTCGTTAAATATCTCTTTGGCTGTCAGCGATTTGGAGAAATTTGAGCTCTACACTGAGGGGGTTACTCTCAGTGACGCACAAAAACTCATCTCTGGAGAGCAAGAGGCAGATATTTTTGATCTGATAGAGGCTATTGTAAGCAAACGAGATTTCACAAGGGTCGTTGGCAGAATCTTAGCAGAACTAGATAGCGAGACAGCCATCATTACATCTCTGACCAATACTCTTACCCAACTTTTTATGTTTAATACCTACATTAAAGTCCACGGCCATATTAACTCACAAGAGATCTTAGGCTACAAACTGCCACCACAACTAGAACAAAGAAGAGCTAATCTCGCTATAAAAATTCCCCAACAGACCTACTCAAAACTCCTCAAAGAGGCGCTCAGATGCGAACTCATCCTTAAACAAGACTCCAAACAGGAAAAAAGAGCCATTTTACTGAGCACTTTAATCAAAATACAAGAATTAATTGAGTAACATTTGCCGTTTTTCTTTCTCTTGTGAAATGCACAAGGGACAAAAGACCAAAAGAAAAAGGAAATAGATTGAGAAATTACGAAACTATGTTTATTCTCAAACCCGTACTAAACGAGGAAGAGATGAAAGCAAAAGTTGAACTATTTAAGTCAACTTTAGAGAAGCAAGGCGCTACAATCGAAGCAGTTGAGGAGATTGGTAGCAGACAACTAGCATATAGAATAGATAAGTACGATAGAGGCTTGTATGCTGTTATCTACTTTAGAGCAGAAGGCAAAGCAGTTAAAGAGCTCGAAAGAGTCTATAGAATTAACGAAGATATTCTAAGATTTATTGTTGTCAAATATGAAAAACAAGTGGAAGTAAAAGCTTGGGAAAATATGATCAAAAAGGCAAAAGGTGAACCTCACCAAGAGATAGGTTTTGTTGAGAGAGAAAGACGACCTAGAAAACCTAGAACTGATTATAAACCACGAGGGGAATATAAGCCAAGAACTGATTATAAACCACGAGGGGAATACACTCCAAAAACAGAAGAGAAACCTGCAGAGGCAAAGCCAGCAGAAGTAAAAACTGAAGAGAAAAAAGAAGAGAAGTAGATGTTAAATAAAGTACTGCTTATTGGCAACCTAACAAGAGATGTGGAGCTACGATACTCTACAGGAGGTGCTGCAATTTCCAAACTAAATTTGGCAGTCAACAGACGCTGGAAAGATAGAAATACAGGGGAGAATAAAGATGAAGTTATGTTTATCGATATTACTGTATTTGGGAGATCTGCAGAAATAGCCAACCAGTACCTTAAAAAAGGTTCTAAAGTTTTAATTGAGGGTAGACTTCAATTAGAGCGCTGGGTTGATGCCAACGGACAAAACAGAAACAAACACAGCGTTGTTGCAGAAAATTTACAGTTTTTAGACAATAAAAGCGATAGCAACAGCAATAACTCCTACCAGCAGAACCAAAACAACTACGACAACAATCAAGGTGGTGGTTACAACCAACAAAATAGTTATAATCCACCCAATGAGCAATACAACGCTCCACAACAAAAGCCATCTTCTCCTAGCACCCCAAGTGCCCCAATAGAAGATGATGAAATACCATTTTAGAAAAGGGTTACACAAATGGCTGAAAAAGTAAAATACTTTAAAAGACACTGTAAATATACAGAAGCTAAAATTGACTTTATTGATTACAAAGATGTCAAACTTCTTAAGCATTCACTAAGCGAAAGAGCGAAGATTATGCCAAGAAGATTAACAGGAAACTCAAAAAAAGCTCAGGATAGAGTAAATCTCGCAATCAAAAGAGCAAGACATATGGCACTAGTTCCATATGTTGTGAGCAGAAGACAAACAGGTTACTCAATCTAGTTTGAAAAAAATAGCAGTTTTTGACAGCGGTGTTGGTGGACTTACCGTTGTCAAATCTCTTATTGATAACAATCTCTTTGAAGAGATTATCTACTACGGCGATAGTGCCCGTGTCCCTTATGGAACCAAAGATCCCAACACCATTATCCGCTACTGCTTAGAAGCTTTGGAGTTTTTTGAAAACTTTGATGTTGAGATGCTTATAGTGGCGTGCAACTCGGCTTCTGCCTATGGGCTTAAAGATCTGCAAGAGAAAGCACACTTTCCTGTTGTTGGTGTCATTGAACCTGGGGTAAAATCTGTTGAAAAGCTTGGATTAAACAAAAATGACAAGATCCTTATTATTGGGACAAAAGCAACCATTAACTCCAACACCTACCAAGAAAGGCTCAAAGAGGATGGCTACACCAATATAGACGCTATTGCTACATCACTTTTTGTCTCTATAGTTGAGGAGGGGCTCTATAGCTCATCTATTCTAAACGAAACAATGAAACACTACTTTCAATTCCAAGAGCCACCACAAGCAATTATTCTTGCGTGCACTCATTTTCCACTGATTGCTCAAGATATCAACTCCTACTTCCCAAATGCCCATCTTATCCATTCAGGAGAAGCAATTGTTGAGTATTTGCAAGAGGGAAAACTGATTGAGACACAGCGAAAAAGCACACCAACCAAACTTAAACTATTTGCATCCGAAGGGGTGGCTAACCTCAAAAAAGTTGCAAAGAAATGGCTATAAATATGAGCAATACAAAAAGAAGTAGTATCTACAAAGGTCTTCGGGTCAAAATTGTTCTTAAAAAAGATCAAAGAAGCAAAAAACTGACAGAGGGGATTGTTAAAGATCTCTTAACCAACTCCCCTACTCATCCCCACGGCATTAAAGTGCGACTAGAGGACAATCAAGTAGGCAGAGTACAAGAGATCTTATAGCTCTTTTTTTATACAAAAAGAGAGGCAAGAATAAAAAGTGTGCCTAAGAGTATTGTGATCAAGTGCAGTGGCACAGCTAGGCTTGCTAGCACCCCAATTAGTAGTGAGATAAAGGCATTAGAGAGCAAAAAGCTCATGTCGTTATACGCCACAACTCGCCCTCTAAACTCCTCTTTTGTCTCCCTTTGAATAAAAGAGTAAGTAATCGACCAAATAGAGGTAGTAAACACTCCTGTAATAAAGATTCCAATCAAAGAGATATAAAAGTTAAACTGCAAGAATGCCCACGCAATAATAGCAACTCCTTGAAAGAGTAGAAGGAAAAAAAGCAACCTTTTGCTCTCTTGAAACTTGATAAAAATAAAGGGGCCCAAAAAGAGCCCAAGGGCTCTTAATGCATTAATTATCCCAATAGCTAATGGCTCGGAGAGGGTATCAAAGTAGTGATTTTTTGCCAAAAGGGTCACAAGAGCATCAAAAGAGGTAAATCCAACTGTTGCATGGAGCAAAATCATCTTAACAATAGGAGGATTATGCTTTAAATATCTCAAACCTCCTTTTAAAAGATCTCTCATTTTTTCTGCTCCTAAAGAGATCTTGTGTGGGAAATTGGCTGTTTTTAAAAGAAGTAGAGCAAAAACAAACAAAGAGGCATCAAATAAAAAAGAGAAAGTTGTTCCAATAAAATGCACCGAGAGCCCGCCAAGGGCCATACCCACAACAAAAGTCATAGACCATGTAACCGAGATAATATCATTGGCTCTTCTTAAATGCTCATGTGCCACAAGTTTTGGCACAAGGGTCTGCATGGCTGTAAACATAAAACTAGCACTAGACATGCGAAAAAAGACCAATACAAGTAAAAGCCAAAAAAGATCTTTTGAATCAATCAGTAAGTATCCTAAAGTTGTGATAAGTTCAATAGAGAGTAAAATAGCCATCAATCTTTTAGGATCGACCCTGTCTAAGATAATTCCAGAAATAGGTGCTTGTAAAGCCCCAGGAAGCCAATGAAATGCCGCAACAACAGCAATAAAAAAGGCAGAAGCTTCAAACCGCACAAGCAGAGTGTAGATAGCTACAATACTAAACCATGAGCCAAAGCTCATTAAAATATCAATCCCCCACAGTTTTCTAAAGCTTTTATTCTCTTTTACTAACTG
>JAABTA010000117.1 GCA_011390075.1 Helicobacteraceae bacterium
TACAGTGATTTTACTGTTTCTAGCTATTGATCCTTTGATGAGTTATATAACCACAATGCTTGAGAGTGCTGGTTATTAATGATAAGGCCCTCGTATAAGAGGGCCAAGTGTATAATTTCGCAACAAGTTTACTAAAAGAAGTGGTTGTGATAAAAAAACTTTTTCTCTTTCTCTTTATTTATAGCAATCTTTTCTCTTTGAATATTACTGTCTCATTAGGAGAGAATAATAACAACAGCTACTCCTTAGTTGAGATCTCACGATCAGAGGAGTTTCGTTGCCAGCATATTGATTCTACCCACTTAAAAAGAGACTATATTCTTTGTGAATTTGGAAAAATTCCATTGGTAAATCCAAGAGGCACTGAAAATAGTTTTTTTGTTATTAAACCCTATGTCGATCCAGAAACAAAAAAACTTTTTGTAGAACTGCTCCCCAAATTTCAAGCCAAACTATTTCCAAAAATGCTTTCAACGCTAGAGAGTGATCCTATCTATAAAAAAGATTTTGCAAAAGCGCAGAAATGGTTTGTTTTGGGCTACAAAGAGGAGGTTCCTTTTTTGCAAGAGAAGGAGCAGGTGGGACTCAATTTTCCCATTAAGATAGAGCAGTGGCGTTATCCAACAATTGGGAGTTTGGATGTAGGTGGCGTACCTATAGAAGATGGCAATAGACAAGAATTCATAGAGTATAGTGAGATTAAGAGACTATTTGATAGTGGTGAATACAATACTCTTTTAAACAGAATCAATAGATTATTACGAGCAAAAGATGTGAACAGACTCTTTATGCCAGAGATACTCAGTTATAAAATTAAAGCACTCAGTAAACTTTCCGATAGAGAGCGAGAGATTGTCGATGTTGGGGCTCCTTGGGTGCGAAACTACACAAGCCACAAAGATCTTCCTGAGATTATGTTTATTGTCTCTAAGGCTTATTTAAAAATGGGAATCATCAAAGAGGCCAATGAGGTTTTGGAAGTTTTAATAAAAGAGTACCCTAGCAACGCTTTTGCCGAACGAGGCAAGATCTTACAAGGAGATAGAGCGTTAAAAGAGGGCAAAAAATACTCTGCCCAGCAACTTTATGAAGAGGTGCTTTATGACTCTTCGGATGTAGAGGTGGCATCATTAGCTGCTTTTAAGCTAGCAAAATTGCTTCTATCTAATGAAGATCTCAAAGGAGCCACGGATCTTTTTACAAAGATTATAAACTCCAATCCAAAGTTTTTTGGAGAGGATAAAGAGGAGACTTTTCTTTTAGCACAAGATCTTGCCGATAGAAAAGTTCCAGCTGTTTCTGCCAGACTTGCTGAGATCCTTTTTGAAAATATGGAGCGAACAGAAGAGGAGTTTAAAGATATTGTGCTAGCAGCTGCAAGATGGTTTAGGGATGCTAATGAGTACAAGAAATCTCTGGAGTTTTATGAACGCTATTTGAGAGATTACTCTTATGTAGAGAATATTGGTGAGGTTCGTACAGAAATTGACTATCTTAGATTTGAGATGGATGCAGGCACTCCTGAGGAGAGACTCTCTTTGTATGACCTTTTGATTCAGAAATATCCAGCTAGTGATATTGCTAAGGGGGCAAAATATAAAAAGATGATGCTTTATTTAGAAGAGAATAGATACGAAGATGTTGCTGAGTACCTTTCGGTATTTGAAGATCTTGATCCAAATCTTTTTCCTAATTTGCAAGAGGATGTCAAAAGAATAGCGAGACAGCTTGTCAAGATTAATCTAGAAGAGCAAAACTGCCAAAGAGCCGTCAATCTTTTGCATCAATACAATATCTTGCTTCCTAGCACCCTAGATCTTGACCTTTATGGTTGCGCCATTGAGAGTGGAGATTTCTCTTTGGCTATTGATCTATCTCAAAAATATATCAACTCTCAATCAGCTGTTGATTCACTACCGTGGCAAAAAAGAGAGCTTAATGCTCTGTATAGAAAATCTGATTTTATTAACTTCACCTATAAAGCAGAGCGAGTAGCAAGAATAGAGAAAGCATTAGAAAAAAAGCTTGATAAAGATCTGCTAATTCGTCTATTTAATGCCTATGACAATTTAGAGAGAAACGAAGAGCTTATACCTTTAGCGCAAGAGTTTGAACAAGCCTATCCTAATGCTCCAGAGATCTTAGATCTCTGGAGAACAATTATTGAGGCCAAACTAGATCAAGATGAGTTCCAGCAGGCATATACCTATGCAATCAAGCTCTTAAATGGACAAAGACTTCTAGGAGTAGAGACCTTTTCTCCTTTTGTAGAGTTTGCTCTTGCTGATAGTGCCAAAGAGATTGAGCGTTATGAACAAGCCATTATAGTGTTGCAAGATCTTATTGCACAAGATTTAAGCAAAGAAGCTCTCTTTGAGGGGATGTTTAAATTAGGAGAACTGTATGCTCTTAGTGGCAATAACCAAAGGGCTCAAGAGGTTTTTGGTGAGTGTAGTGAAACAGAGGGAGATTCCCAATGGAAAGATCTCTGCACCGAAAGAGTTAACTAACTCTTTTGACTTTAAAGCCTAGTCCAGGATAGGTTTCGATAAAATCTTTTCCTATCTTTTTTCTGAGTCTTAAGATAAAGTTTTTAAGTGCAGATGCACTCATAGGCTCCTCTTGCCATAAAAGATCTTCTATACTCTCTTTGCTACAATAGTTTTTTATCTCTATGGAGTGCTCGATAAAGAGAGTCTCTTTTTCTGTAAGTTTAATAGGCTTTTCACCTATTAAAATTACCTTTTTTACCTTATCGTAGTAGATCGCCTCATAGAGGTGGACAATACTGTAAAGCTCTTGGAGTTGGGCGAGAGTTTTTTTGAGAGAATCCATTAAGACCTTATACTCAATAGGTTTGATAAGATAGTCTGTGAGTTTAAGAGGAATGGCTTGCAGAAGAAACTCCTTGTCCATGTGAGCACTGACAACGATAATGGGAATATCTTTATTAAGCTCTCGCACTTTTGAGATGAGCTCTAGCCCATTGCCATCTTCCACCTTAATATCAGAGACAACCATGTGTATATTTTTGCTCTCATAGATCTCTTCTGCCTTTTTGATGGAGGGCGCTAAATAGATCTCATTAAAATAGATATCTAAAAGCTCTATGGTGTTTTGGGCAAAGACTGCATTGTCTTCTAAAAAAAGAAGATTATAGTTTCTAAGCTCTTTCATCTACAATACAATAGTAAAAATAGCGCTATCTTCACTGTTTTTTGCAGTGATACTTCCACTATTTTTTTCTAAAATGGATTGGCACATATAAAGACCAATGCCTAAACTCTCTTTAGAGCCAGAAAAAGGCATAAAGATATACTCTAAAATATCCTCTTCAATGCCACCACCATTATCGCTGATGGTTGTTTTTGACCTGCCATCCTCCTCTTCTATATCAATGGTAACTGTTGGGTCTTGAATAGATCGATTGATAAAATTGTCTTTTGCGTTATTTAAAATATTGAGAATAACCTGTGCATACTCATTTTCGTTTCCATAGATCTTGACAGCTTGCGAACGGTTGATATTTAGAGTAATGTGATGATAATCAAAAGTTGCGTCTACAATGGCGCACGCTTGATTAATTGCATTGTGTACATCAAAAAAAGTCTCTTGCTCATCTGGTTTAAAAAAGTTTTGGAATGTATCAATAGTATTGGACATAAATTTTAAGATCTGCTCTGTCTTTATAGAGGTTTCTAAGAGCTCATCTTTAGAGATCTCTTGTCCAAGGTCGAGTTTGCCTATTCTTTTTACATTGATAGATCCAAGTTCTGAAAGAGGCTGTTTCCATTGGTGGGCAATATGGACTAAAAGCTCCCCAATAGAGGCCTGTTTAGAACTTTGAAAAAGCAGTTGATCTTTTAACCGATTAGCATTAACTTGTCTTTCTACCTTGTCTTCTAAAAAAAGCTGATAGCTTCTGAGTTCTAGGTGGGTTTCTACTCTTGCTAAAAGCTCAATAGGGTTAAATGGTTTTGCTACATAATCAACAGCGCCAACTTCAAATCCTTTTTTCACATCCTCTTCGCTTGTTTTTACTGTGATGAAAATAATAGGAATATCTTTGGTTTCTGGGTTTTCTTTTAAGATCTTGCACACCTCATAGCCGTCAATATCTGGCATCATAATATCAAGCAAAATAAG
>JAABTA010000118.1 GCA_011390075.1 Helicobacteraceae bacterium
TTTTAAAAGAACTTTTATAATGTGCTTTGAAGAGAATAAACTAGGCAACCTCTACATCTTTTTCCCCGAGCAGTGCCATTTCAATATCGTGAAAATCAACAAGATTACCATCTTCAAAGTAGAGTTCTACTGCTTCGGTAAGGTTGTCGATCGCTTCATCAATGCTCTCTCCAAAAGAGCTTATATCTATATTAAGGCATTGTGCTACAAAGTATTTACTATCTTTATAAATAACATATTTAAACGATTGCATAATTTTCCTTTTGTGTGATTATAGCACACGGAAAACTGTTTTGAAACTACGACTTAATGCAGTTGTCCATTTTTTTTATATTTTTTGACAATTTCCATATTTTTCATCACTCTATAGTAGTAGGGTTTGTTGTAGTAGCCTCCATTGTAGCCACTTACGGTGGTAAAATAAGAAGATCTGTGATTGCTAAGCCATTTGATGTAGTGGGCTGCTATGGTTGCAGAAAATTCAAGATCTGTAATCAGTGTATTGGCAATTTTTGAATCACTCAACTCTTTAATCCAGCGTAGATTTTTGTAGGTATCAGCCATAAATTTTACTGTGGCAACTTGAATTTGCATGGCGCCTAAAGAGGCTTTTGTAATATGCACGCCTTGTTTAAAGTCTCCAATCATATTTTTCCCAGCAGAACTCTCTGTAAGACAGATGGCGCTGAGAGTATTTTCAAAAGTTTCGCCTCTTTTGTCTGGAATTGTCTTGGCTATATCCCGTACCTTTTGGATAGTTTTGATCTGTCCTTGAGACAGAGCAAATAGTGATGAATAAAGGGCTAAAAGTATTATTGATACTCTAAAAATCATAGTTTGTTTTCTCCTGTAAAGTGTTGGCGGAATAGTACAGAGAAAAACTTTGAGGGAGATTATTTTTTTAAACTAATATAAATTTTGAAGATTTTTTTTAGTTTCTGTAAGCTTATGGGAATAATTGTAACATAAAAACCTTTATTAAGCGCAGGGGGATTACCTATTTACAACTTAGATGGAATCTTACAATAGGAAAAGGAACACTCTTTTTAAAGTCTAACTGTTTGGAAAAGTAGGCAATGGAGGTTGCCGGAAGAGAGTTTTGTAAGATCTGTGTGCTGACTGTTTTGCTCCAATATCTGTCAAAATCAAATACAGAAGTTTTAAAATCAAAGTTAAAGCCAGTTGACGGAGTGAATAAATCTTCTGACTTGAGGGTTCTTGCTTTGTTTGGATCAGAGCCAGCTCGAACAGTTACAGAGAGTTGGCATCGCTTGACAGGAAATGTTCCAGTATTTTTGATACTGCCACTTACAGAGATCTTAGAGCTTCCAGATGCTTTGTAGTAGTCTGTATTGGTGAGTTTTACCTCTTTTGTAGAGGAGTCAATTAGGTTGCCCAACACCATCGAGAGCAGAATCACCCCATTGACAACATAAAAAATATTAGTTCGTAGAGGCAAAAGATCTTTGTAGTAGATGAGGTAGCTTGTAAAGGCACCTATCACTATTAAAGAGAGTGAGACAATCCAGTGAATGCTACTAAAATAGACAAAATAGGGGTTGTACAATACCAAAGAGACAACAGAAGCAAGAGCCAAAAGAAGATAAAAAACCTTTTGTTTTGTGGTGAGTGGCGCTTCTTTTTGAGAGCTTTTATCTCTCTTTGGCCCTTCTTCAATATCCATTAAAAGTTCTCCTCAACAACTATTCGATCTTTTACAGCGGGGGCATTTTGTAGCTTCCCTCAGGATTTAGGTAGTCATCTTTGAAAATAACATAGCGCTTAGCACTGTTGTATAAAGATTCGACCTCTTTTTCTGTAAGTTCTCTAATAACTTTGGCGGGACTTCCCATAATAAGAGATCGAGCAGGAAATTTTTTATTACCTGTAACTAAGCTATTGGCCCCTACAATACTCTCTTTTCCAATAACAGCTCCATCTAAGATGGTGCTACTCATACCAATAAGGCAAGCATCACCGATCACGCATCCATGAAGCACAACATTGTGACCCACTGTAACATCATCACCAACAACTGTTGGGGAGCCGTCTATCTCGGGAGACTCTTTATAGTGGGTCACATGGATCATCGAGTGATCTTGAATGGATGATCTCTTGCCTATCTTTATAGAGTGAACATCTGCTCGAATGGTTGTATTGAACCATATTGAGCTCTCTTCGCCAATTTCGCATCTTCCGATAATATCGGCACTAGGGGCAATAAATACATTTTTATCTATTTGTGGGCTATACTCTTTAAAATTATAAATCATTCTGTAATCTCCTCCAATCTTTCTACAATAGCATCAAGGTTTTGATGCTTTTTTTGTGCAATAGAGTAGAGCTTTTCACAAATAATTTGAGAATTGACCGCTTCTCCTTCTTGCACCACTTTTTCATACTCTCCATCAGATTTGAGCCTTCTTGCTTGCACATTATCTTTAAGTTGTAATTTAAGATAGAGTTCAAAAAGTCTGGAAATTCTTCTGTCATACACAGGATTAAAAAGCTCTATTCTTCTATCTAAGTTTCTTGTCATCCAATCAGCGCTAGAGAAATAGATCTTAGGTGTTGCATGTTTAAAATAGAACACCCTAGGATGTTCTAAGTATTTTCCAACAATAGAGATAACTTCAATATTATCGCTCAGCCCTTCAATACCAGGCTTCAAGCAACAGATCCCTCGGATGATAAGTTTTATTTTTACCCCTGCAATTGAGGCTTTATAGAGGGCTCGAATGATATCAGGATCAACTAATGAGTTGACTTTTGCCACTATCTCTCCCGCTTCGCCTTTTGCAATCTCTTGTTCAATTAAAGAGATAACTTTTGGTTTAATTTGCACAGGAGACATATTGAGCACTTCTAATTTTGTCTTCTTAGAAAATCCTGTGATGTGGTGAAAAAACTTTACCGCATCTTCTGCAATTTTTTCATTGGAGGTAAAAAAACTCAGATCTGTATAGATCTTTGCAGTTGATGGATTGTAGTTTCCTGTGGAGAGATGCACATAGTGTTTGAGCTCGGATTCGCTCACTCTTCTAATGACATGGGTAATTTTTGCGTGAATCTTAAGGCCTCTCACCCCATAGATAACATGAGCGCCAGCTCTTTCTAGGGCTTTTGCCCACCTAAGATTATTCTCTTCATCAAACCTTGCTTTAAGCTCTACTATAGCTGTGACCATCTTTCCAGACTCTGCAGCTTCTATGAGCGCTTTTACAATTTTAGAGTTACTCCCCACCCTGTAAAGGGTCATTCTAATTGAGAGCACTTGCGGATCTTGGGCAGACTCTACAATAAATTTTTCCACAGGATTAAAGCTCTCAAATGGAAGAATCTGTGCAACATCTTGTTTGTCCAAAATTGAAAAAATTGAGGTATTGCTATTGAGAAATGGCGCTAATGTTTTGGGGGTGTAGGGCTCATAGCTTAGGTGGGAAAAATTTTTTGCCCCAACAAGTTGCCAATAGGCTCCTAGATTAAGAGGTAAGTTCATGTGATAGATATCGTTTCTATTGACCTCTAGATGGCTAATAAGAAACTCTAGTAGCTCATTGTCGTTATCCATTGCCTCAAACTCAACACGGACAATCTTTCCTTTTCTCCGTAGCTTTAGCCCCTCTTCTAAAATAAGTAAAAAGTCATCTGCTTCCTCTTCTGCAATGACAATATCAGCGTTTCTTGTCACACGAAAAGTGATGTGGCTAATAGAGACATATCCCGGGAAAAGCTCCTCCACAAAATTATAGACAATAGATTCAATAGGCACAAACACATTGTCGTCTATCTCGATAAATCTAGGAATGACTCTAGGGATTCTAATAAGCCCAAAAGTAATCTGCCCGCTTGAGATCTCTTTGAGTTTGACCCCCATGGCAAAACTGAGATTATTTAAGTGAGGAAAAGGGTGGGTGGCATTGACAGCAATTGGAATAATCACAGGAAATATATTGGTCTGAAAATACTCAGCTGCTCTATTTTTTTGTGTCACAGAGAGCTCTGAGTATTTTTTTAGTTTCAGTCCCTCTTTGTCTAATGCAGTAAAAAGCTCATCGGCTCTTGTCTCTAGCTGTTTGATCTCTTGTGTAATGTAGGTACGGATCTCTTGTAGCTGTTCGTTACAA
>JAABTA010000119.1 GCA_011390075.1 Helicobacteraceae bacterium
GGCAACTATATGCAGATAGAAAATATCAGCAAGATCTTAGGTACGGTTTTGATGGGAATTGTGATTTTTTCTGCTCTTGTTGTTTTTCCCGAAGTAGGCACAATTGCCTCTGGGCTGAAGCCTTCTGTTCCTGAAAATGTAGATCTCTATGTGATTTTACCGTGGATTGGTACAATTTTGGCAGGTTCTATGGGCATTGTGTGGTTCTCCTATTGGGTCTCCACAAGGGGTTTTGGTGGGGGTTTTGAAAATCAACTCAAAGATGATGAAACGCCCACAGAAGTAAGCAAAATGGAATCAACCAATAGAGAGAGCGAAAGAGATCTTAAAGATTGGATAAAGATTGTAGATACCACCGCTTTAGTAGGTGTTGCTGGTGGGCTTATCATCATTACCTCTTTTTTAATTTTGGGGAGCGAGCTTTTAGCGCCTAAGGGGATTTTGCCAAGTGGCAGTGATGTGGCTATTGATCTGAGTAAACTTTTCTCGAATGTGTGGGGTGAGTCTGGAAAATTTATTATTTTAGTGGCAATAATTATCGCTCTAGGTGGGAGTGTTTTAGCCAACCAAGATGGTTGGGGAAGAAGCTTTGCGGATATGAGCTATATTGTTGGAAGAAATAGCTTTTTTAAATCCCAGTTTTTTGCCTCTTTTACCAAGCTGACAAAACTCTTTGGAGTTGATTTAGAAAGAGCAAAGCATCTTAAGAAGTTTTATATCTTGATTATAACAGGGGTTATTCCTATTGTGATTATCGTACTTTTCCAAGATCCTGTGAAAATTATGTCTGCTTCTGGAATAATAGCCGCTATGCACACTCCTTTTATTGTGCTGACAGCCCTTTTGGTTAATATAAAGATCTTGCCAAAAGAGTATCGCCCGAATATTTTTTATCTACTAGTCATGGTTGCCTCCGGGCTTTTTTATCTAGGCTTCGCCTTGCTCTATATCTTGAAGGGATAAGCAATGAAAAAACACGACCACTCTCACCATCACAAAATGATGATAGAAGATTTTAAAAAGAGATTTCTCATCTCTCTAGCTGTAACAATACCTATTTTACTTCTCTCACCAATGGTGCAAGAGTTGCTCTCATTTAAGATCTCTTTTGCTTTTGATAGATATATACTTTTTGGGCTCTCTACATTTATCTATATCTATGGAGGCAAACCCTTTTTAGTAGGGCTCAAAGATGAGCTAGCCAAGAAAAATCCTGGAATGATGACACTAATTGGTGTAGCTATTAGTGTGGCTTTTCTTTATAGTTCGGCTACCACTTTTGGCATGGAAGGCAAAAGCTTTTTTTGGGAGCTTGCTACCCTTATTGATATCATGCTTTTAGGACACTGGATTGAGATGAAATCTGTTGTAAAAGCCTCTAATTCTTTAGAAAAACTTGTGGAGCTTATGCCCACAGAGGCAAACCTTATTCAAGGCAAAGAGACAGAGAAGATCTCTGTGGATAAGCTGAGTAAAGGTGACAAGGTTTTAGTCCAACCTGGAGAGAAGATCCCTGTTGATGGTGTGGTTATTGATGGAGAGAGTAGTGTTAATGAATCTATGGTTACAGGAGAGTCTAAACCTGTTAAGAGATTTAAAGATAGCAAAGTTATTGGTGGGACGATTAATGGCAATGGATCTTTAACTATTCGTGTTGAAGGAGTGGGGGAAGACGCCTATCTAAGCCGTGTGATTACTATGGTGCAAGAAGCAGGGGAGAAAAAAAGCAAAACCCAAAATCTTGCAGATAAAATTGCCTTTTGGTTAACTATTGTCTCTTTGAGTGTTGGTTTTACTACTTTAGTTGTTTGGGTAATGCTAGGAAAAGAGCTTGTGTTTGCTTTGGAGCGAATGGCAAGTGTAATGGTGATTACTTGCCCTCATGCACTTGGTTTGGCTGTGCCTTTGGTTGTGGCAATCTCTACCGCAATTTCTGCAAAAAATGGGCTACTTATTAGAAACCGCTCCGCCTTTGAGAGTGCTAGAAAGATCTCACTGATAGCTTTTGATAAAACAGGTACCCTCACAAAGGGAGACTTTGGAGTGACAAGAGTGAGTTCTGTCAAAAAGGACCTAAGTGAAGAAGCGCTTTTACAAATAGCTGGAGCATTAGAGAAAAAATCAGAACACCCAATTGCAGTGGGGATTATGAACAGAGTTAAAGAGAACAAGCTCGAACTAGCAGAAGTAGAGGATTTTGACTCCATTACAGGGGAGGGGATTGCAGGAAAGCTTGAGGGTAAAAAGATACAAATTGTAGGACCAAATTTTCTGAGGAAAAAGAGCATAGAGATCCCCAAAGAGGCTTTTAACGACAAGAGTGAAACAGTGGTGTTTGTTCTCCAAGAGGGGGAACTTTTAGGGTTTATTGCTTTAGCAGACGAGATAAGAGAGGACTCTTTTGAAGCTATTAAAGATCTTAAAAAAGAGGGTATTAAGGTCTATATGATTACTGGAGACAACGAAGAGACCGCAAAAGAGGTGAGTGACAAATTAGAGCTAGATGGCTACTACGCAGAGGTACTTCCTGATAAAAAGCTTGAATTAATACAGGAGTTTCAAAACAGAGGCGAGTTTGTTGCTATGACAGGAGATGGCATCAATGATGCGCCTGCTCTTAAAACTGCCGATGTTGGCATTGCTGTTGGAAGCGGTACAGATATCGCCTCTGATAGCGCAGATATTGTTTTAGTTAATAGCAATCCAAAAGATATTCGCGCGCTTATTATGTTTGGTAAAGCAACCTATAAAAAGATGATAGAAAATTTCATCTGGGCTACAGGATACAATGTTGTGGCCATTCCTTTAGCAGCAGGTGTGCTGTATGGTTATGGCATACTTATTAATCCAGCCGTTGGTGCTGTGCTTATGAGCCTAAGTACTGTTGTGGTAGCTATTAATGCGCAACTTCTTAAAAATAAGCTCAAATTTTAAAAGCTAGGTGGCTAATACAAGCTATAACAGGAATGAGATCTCTTGAGCAAAGGAGAGCTTTTAAGAAGAAAAATATATAATTTAAACAAAAATAGGGCGGTGTATGATAAAAAGCTTGTTTTTCATCTTTTTTCTTTTCTTGGGATTGTTTGCAGAATCTCTAGCTAGCTTTCCTAAAAATATTGACAAAATGGTATTGGTAAAAGAGAGCATCATTCCTGCAAAAGATGTAGTCCTACCCAAAGAAACACCACTTTTTCTGCAAGAAACCGTTGCAATGTATAACTGGATTAATAATGGTAAGGGGACAAAACTCAATATTTTTGTACCACCAGAAAAAATAGAAGAGTATGCGCAGCATGGGCCATATAGTGACGGTATTACTGCTGTGGCAATCTATGAAGATCAAGATATTGTTTTTGTTACAGAACATCTCAGTGGAGAGCCTCTGTATGGCACATACGACAGATATGGTAATGACATAAGCAATGCTCACCCCTCTTTTAACATAAAAGTTTGCTATGAATGCCACAGGGGCTACAGAGATATTTGTAAATATGGCACTTGTGCTAATTCATCTATTATAAATATATTCAATAAGTGATGTTCAGATCTATAAAACATAAAATCTTTTTTGCTCAATTTATACTTGTATTGCTCCTTGTTGGCGGGTTGTCTTATAGGCTCTATTCTGTTCAGATTAACAGCTATAATCAATCTTTACTCAGTTTCTATAAAAATTCAACATCTTGGATAGTCAATAGATTTTCTCTAGCCATTTCAGGAGAAAACTATGCCAATGTGCAACTGAGCGATTTTGTAGAGTATCTTGTAAGAAATGAAGAGCTACTTTTTTTTAAAGCCTATGGAAAAACAGATAACTCCTCTAGCTACTACGAAGTGCTGTATGACAAAGAGCTTAAAAAAGTGTATCGCTCTTATTATGAAGATGAGTATCTACAGACAATTCAAAAAAAAATTGCAACTTTCAAGACTCAACTCAATAAAGAAAAGAGAGATCTTGTCAAGATACAATTTTTAATTAACAGACTCTATGACGCTAGAGATAACTATAAAGCCTCTAAGGAGTATATGGCAAAATCAGACAAAAAATTCCTAGATCTTTTGCATCATGATGAGGTTTTTTTTGATTACAAAAATAGTTTA
>JAABTA010000120.1 GCA_011390075.1 Helicobacteraceae bacterium
CCCATTCTATCGTGGCAGGTGGTTTGGAGCTGATGTCATACACAACTCTATTAATACCATCAACTTCATTGATAACCCGTCTGCTGACATGATCTAAAAAATCATGTGGCAGATGAGAGAAGGTGGCTGTCATACCATCACTACTGCCAACAGCTCTAAAAGCAACCGCATTTTCATAGGTTCTATTGTCTCCCATAACGCCCACACTGCTCACATTTAAAAGCACGGTAAATGCTTGCCATACAGTGTCATACAGATCCCACTCTTTAAGTTCTGAGATAAAGATTGCATCGGCTTCTCGCACAAGCTCACAAGATTCTCTATTGACTTCTCCCATAATACGCACAGCAAGACCAGGCCCTGGAAAGGGGTGTCTCATAACCATATTTTTTGGAAGTCCTAGCTCCATTCCTAGCTTTCGTACCTCATCTTTAAAAAGCTCTCTTAACGGCTCAATCAACTCAAAATCCATCCAATCAGGAAGCCCTCCAACATTGTGATGGGACTTAATTGTTTTTGACGGACCCTTGACAGATACTGACTCGATAACATCAGGATAGAGAGTCCCTTGTGCTAGAAACTCAATTTTGTCATACTTTTTTGCCTCTTGGGCAAAAAGATCAATAAACCCATGACCAATAATTTTTCTCTTTTGCTCAGGGTCACTCACCCCTTTGAGCTTGTCTAAGAAGTAGTCCTCCCCCTCGACAGTGACAATTGGCACGCCTAATCTATCTTTAAACATCTCATTCACATCTGCTACCTCATTTTTACGGAGCAGTCCGTTGTTTACAAAAACAGGAATAAGCTGATTGCCAATAGCTTTGTGTAAAAGTAGGGCTGTTACAGAGGAGTCCACCCCACCACTTAAGGCACATAGTACCTTTTTGTCTCCCACTAAATCTCTTATTTTACTGATCTGCTCTTCTGCAAAGTTGTGCATATTCCAATTAGGAGTAACCCCACAGATCTTAACAGCAAAGTTTTGGAGCATCTCTTTGCCACTTATAGTGTGTGAAACCTCAGGATGAAACTGAAAAGCAAAGATCTTTCTTTTTTCATTGGCAATAGCCGCAAAGGGAGAGTTTCCTGTGTGGGCAATCTTTTCAAAACCCTCAGGAAGAGATATAACTTTATCGCCATGGCTCATCCATACTGTTTGATAGTGATTCAGTGCCTCAAAAATATCTGTGGCGTGATCATTGGTAAAGTCTATCTCAATATCTGCCTTACCATATTCTCTTTCTCTACTTGCCTCTACAACCCCGCCAAAATGGTGGGTCACAAGTTGCATGCCGTAACAGATACCTAAAATCGGAAGGCCTAATGCGTAAATCTGCTCATTTGGCTTGTACGCATCTGGTGCGTACACAGAAGCAGGACCACCACTTAGAATAATTCCTTGAGGAGATTTTGCTTTGATAGTTTCTATATCTTCATTAAAGGGTACAATCTCACAATACACATTTGCTTCTCTAAGCCTTCTTGCAATAAGTTGGGTATATTGTGAACCAAAGTCGAGTACTATTATTGGAACATTTTTCAATTTTTCTTTAACCTTTATTAATAAAATGAGCACCCTGGGATTCGGTGTGTTCAATGGCGTCTTGGATGACCTCTTTTGCCGTAAAAAGTCGGAGTTTCATAAACCTGCCAATAGGCTCGCTAAGCCAGTTATTTACCTGTTTGAGTGCCTCATCTAGTCTATTTTGTGTTCTTATTATACCAACTTTTTCCCACATGAGAACTCTTAAGGCAGAATTTATCTCTTTATCCCTTTCTAACTCTAAGACCTCTTGGGTCATTGCAAATTTGACCCTTGCGTTGTTTCTTGGATTTTTTTTGATATTTTCTGCAACGATTTTGCCAAAAACAAGGGCTTCAAGTAAAGAGTTACTTGCTAATCTATTGGCTCCATGAACCATAGTAGATGCCACCTCACCCATAGCAAAAAGGTTTTCCATGCCTGGAGCTTTTCCTGCTAGATCGGTTGTAACGCCTCCCATAGCATAATGAAAAGCTGGAGAGATAGGAATTGGATCTTTGGTAATGTCAAAGCCAAAATCATGGAGTTTTTGATAGATAGTTGGAAATCTCTCCTCAAAAAACTTTTTTTCAAAAGAGCGCAGATCAAGGAAAACTTCTTTTTGGGTATTTTGTTTATGCAAAAATATAGACCTAGAGATCACATCTCTTGGAGCTAGCTCCATTCTCTCTTTGTCATAATTTTCCATAAACCTCAATCCATCAGAATCAATAAGCTTAGCACCCTCCCCTCTCACTGCCTCGCTAATCAAAAATTTCTGCTCATTTTTATCGCTGACAAACACAGTGGGATGAAACTGGAGCATATGCATGTCTCTTACAGCCACTCTTTTTTCTATAACAATGCCTTGCAAGTCGGCATTGATTCCTGTGGCATTCGTTGAGAACTCAAACAGTCCACCCATACCCCCACTAGCAATCACGACATTATCTGCATAGATATTTTCTCGAATGCCATCTTTATCTAAAATAGTGGCTCCATAGCAGATTGAACCCTCTATTAAAAGATCTATCACCGTCGCTAGTTTGACTGTGTGTCTATTTTTGCTTGCTAAGAATGTGTTAAGTGCTTTGCCCGTAGCGTCTCCACCTGCGTGTAACACCCTGTTGGTCGAATGAGCACCCTCTTTTGTGTAGTGAAGCTCCCCCTCTCCTGTTGTATCAAACTCCATACCAAGCTCGATTAAAGAGTCCACAATCTCACGGCTTTTGCTACTCAAGATCTCTACCGCCTGAGCATTGTTTCTTTTTGCCCCTGCTTCGATTGTATCTTGAATATGAGAAGCAACATCTTGCTCATCTAACGCCACAGCAATGCCCCCTTGGGCCCAGTAGGAGTTGGCTCCTTTTTGCTCATCTTTTGTAAGCACTAAAACTTCAAGATCCTGAGGAAGATTAATAGCGCAACTAAGAGCCGCCACTCCACTTCCAATAATTAATACATCTAATTTCATTTATCCCCTCTTAAAATGCAATTCCAAAGAGCACGAAAGGCTCTAAATTATCTAAACTATTCCCTTTTTCAAACTCTCCTATAGCGTGTTTGCTTTCTTCTCGATCATTTGGATTAAGTTTAGTAAAACTCTCCAAAGTATAGTAGTGGTGATAAGTAACCCCTACATTCATAATAAAACCTTTATAGAGCTCTCGTTCATACCCAGCTAAGACGCCTGCCTCTAAATATGTTGCGTCCACTCTTGAGCCTCCATAAGTCATAAGCTCTGCCTCTCCAACTCCACCTGCAAAACCATAAAAAAAGCTACTTTGAGAGCTAAAAGAGTCTAGATAGAAAACTTTTCCAAAGGCTAAAGTCGTAGAGATAAGAAAAACAGGCTCATCTTCGTGGGCAAATCCATCGCACAAACTTACAGCATAAAAATCACTTGTATTCTTGCTTGTGTTTGATTCAAAGCCATGAAAGACACATTGATTATTGACAACGAGCTTATATTTATAATCACTAGCTAACAAAGACAATGCAAACAGACTGAGAATAAATAAAATCCTAAAAATCATAACTCGCTCCAAAAGAGATATTGATTATATCTGTAAAACCTATGGTGCTCGGATTTTTATACCAGTTGGCTAAATAGATATCAACAGTTCCAACTTCTGTATAGAGTGAAAAACTTCTATTACTTTTGTTGAATATATGCTCTAATCCAATATAGGGAAAAAGATGAAGAGAGGTTAACTGATAGTAATTATATGCTGGATACTCATCTCGAAAAGATGATCGGTATCTTTGATTAAAAACATGCATCAGCCCCATGCCCCCATAGAGTGTATACTCTTTATTTATACGCAAAAAATCTTTATTGTATTTTCCTGCTACTGTATTTATATGGACCCCACCAAAGCTTTTAGGCACATAGCCATAAAAAAGATCCCAACTAGAACTTTCGCTAAGTTCTCCTCCAACACCCACAGAGAGAAGCCCTATATTGCCATAAGCTTGCACCTTGACTCTTTCAAAGAAGAGTTTATCTTCTGCTTGCAAACATGAAAAAAGCAGCCAACTAAATATAAATAGGCGTAAACGCAACACTATGG
>JAABTA010000121.1 GCA_011390075.1 Helicobacteraceae bacterium
AGGGCTTGGCTATCCTGGCGGGGCTATTGTTGAGAGCAGGGCCAAAAACGCAGATGAAAAGAGATATAACTTTCCTGTGCCTCTTATGAGAACTGCTAAAATCGCTTTTAGTTACTCTGGGCTAAAAAACAGCGTCCGTCTAGAGATTGAGAGAGCGCCTTTAACTGAGCAAAGAATAAACGACATTTGCGCCTCTTTTCAAAAAAGTGCTGTTCGCCATATTACCCATAAAGTCGAGGCGTTTTTTAAACAGAACAAGGTAGAAAAATTTGCAGTAGTAGGTGGGGTGAGTGCCAATAGCTATTTAAAAGAGAAGTTACAAAGCTTGTGTGCACGCTATAATATCACATTTTTTGCAGCTGATCTCGCCTACGCTTCGGATAATGCTGCTATGATAGCAAGAGCTGCTTTGGACTTTTCCAAAGAGATACAAAAAGAGAATATTGGCGATTTTAAGATACAATCTCGCTCACCTTTAAGGAGTTACAATTGATAAAAAAGATAGTTATATTTATGTTTGGCATCTCCCTAGCAAGTGCTGGGCTTATTAATGCTGTGGCAGTGGTGGTTGCCAATGAGCCAATCACGCTTTTAGAGATTGAGAAGAAAAAGCAACAAGAGGGTTTAAGTAGCGCTGAGGCTGTCAATGTGCTTGTGGATGAGAAGATAAAAAAACAGAAAATTAAAGAGCTGGGCATTGAGGTTGATGAGTATGAGCTTGAAGAGCGAATAGAGTTTGTTGCCAAACAAAACAACCTAAGCGTAGAGGAGCTTAAAGAGGTATTAGAGGCTCGGTTTATGAGTTGGCAGGAGTATAGAAAAGATATTAAAGAGGCTGTGATTAATGAAAAACTCTCCCAAAAAGTTTTGGCTGATGAGCTTGTGGCTATAGAGGAGGAGGATGTCAGGATCTATTACGAAAATAATCAAGAGGAGTATCAAACAGCAAAAGAGCTTGAGGTGGTGCAGTATGTCTCTAAGGACAAAAATGAGCTAGAGCGCTACACAAAAAATCCTTTGATGCTCTCTGAAACAATTACAAGCCAAGAACAGACCATAGCCACACAAGATCTCAATCCAAAACTTGCAACCATTTTGAAAGAGACAAAAAAAGGTGCCTTTACACCGATTTTTCCTGCTGGAGATAATTTTATTACCTTTTTAGTAAAAAGAAAAACAGGGGAGGAGATTGCCCCTTTTGAGAGCGTGCAGTCTCGTATTAGAGAAAAACTCAATCAAAGCAGAAGAGCCCAAGCAATTAACAGCTACTTTCAAAAAGAGAGAACAAAAGTAGATATACGAGTGGTAAGAGATTTTTAGGTACTATTACACCCAAATTTAGAAGGATAAGTGAATGATTACTTGGATGCAGAGAAAGAAAAAATATCTCATGGTGATACTATGGGTTACAGTCATCTCTTTTGTAGGTGCTGGTTTTGTTGGGTGGGGGAGCTACTCCTATGGTAACAAGGCATCGAATGTTGCAAAAATTGGAGATGTTGAGGTAACGGTTGGCCAGTTTCAAAGACAGTATTCAAATATTTTTTCATACTATAATGAACTTTTAGAGGGGAAAGTAAGTGACGCTCAAAAGAAAGATTTTGAGAAAGTAGCACTCCAAAATCTCATTAATAGAGCACTTCTTTTAAACTATGCCAAAGAGCTAGGACTCAGCGCTACAGAACAAGAGATAGGCCAAGAGATAGCCCAAACACCAAATTTTCACAATAGTGATGGAAAGTTTGAAAAAGAGATCTATTTACGCGCACTGAATAATGCAGGGATCAAAATAGCAGAGTATGAAGCGGAGATAAAAAAAGATATCACTATTAATAAGTTGAGCGAAATCTTTGCCTTTGAGGCAACAGAGCTAGAAGTTGCAGCCTTTGCAACACCTATGACAATGAAAGATAAACTTGAGTATAAAGTGCTCTCTACAGATGACATTACACCAAAAGTAACCGAAGAGCTTAAGCGACAATTTTTTGAAGATAACAAAGAGAGATTTATGAGTGAGCCAAGCTTTAATCTCTCCTTTATTAAAGTGGCTAAAAAAGATGTGAAAATTACCGAGGCTCTTGCCAAAGAGCACTACGAAAAAAATAAAACAAGCTATCTTGATGGGCAAGGAAATCCCAAAAGCTTTGAGGATGCAAAAAGTGAAGTCCTCAATGACTTAGCAGACTCCATTACAAGAAGAGAGGCGCTTAAAAGAAGTGTTGCATGGAAAAAGGGCGAAGTCCAGCCACAAAAGCTAGAGGGCGTTCCTATGGAAAATAGCGTTGTTCCAGCAGATGCTTTACGAGAAGCAGATAGAAAAGCGAGTTTAAACATAAGCAAGCCTGTGGCTGTAGATGATGGCTATGTTGTTTTTAAAATTGATAAAAGAGTGCCTCCAAGACAGCTTACTTACGAAGAGTCAAAAAGATTTGTTGACCCAATTGTGCAAAGAGAAGCTGCAAAAAAAGAGCTAGAAGAACTTGCCCAGAGACAGACAAAAGATTTTAGTGGAAAAGTTACAGATTATGTGGGAATCTCCGATGCTTCTACATTAACAGACCTTACTAACGAAGAGGCGCAACAGTTTATGTCAACGCTTCTTACAACTAGCGAGAGAGTTGGGGTTGTAAACCTTGGTGAAAAAGCAGTGATTTACAAAATTTTGGAACAAAAATTGTTTGAAGACGAGATAGAAGAAGCTGATAGCGCATTCGCTAGAAACAGTGTCGAAAGAGTTAAATCCGATACAATTATAGAGGATTTAATTGGCGAACTTAAAAATAGATATACAATAGAAACTTACATAGAAACCCTCTAGGAGCTCACGCTCCTTTAGCGGTTGTTTAAAGGAATTTAGTGGCTCAGATCTTAGCAATCGATATTGGATCGACTCAAATCACTACACTTACAGCCCAATATTTAGACTCCAAACTAGAACTTACAGGAGCTGGAATATCCAAAGCGTATGGAATAAAAAAAGGGACGGTAGTCAATATTGATCAAGCCTCAAAATCAATCAAACAATCACTTAACGATGCAAGAAGGCAAGCAGGAGTAAGTGTTGGCAGGGCGATAATCTCTATCTCAGGGGCTCATGTAAAAAGTCTTGATAGCTATGGAATTGTCAATATTCCAACACGAGAGATTACAGAAAAAGAGGTGAATAGGGCTATGCGCACAGCTCTGTATAACGCCAGTATTCCGATGGATTATGAGATCTTACATGCGTTGCCCTATAACTTTAAGATTGATGATCAGGAGTTTATACAAGATCCTGTAGGCATGAGTGGCTCAAGACTTGAAGCTAGTGTGCATATTATTATTGTGCAAAAATCGACTCTAGAAAATCTAAAAAGAACGGTAGAAGCTGCGGATATTGAGATTGAGAATGTAGTTCTTGCAGGATATGCCTCGGCTATTGCTACTTTAGATGAAGATGAGAAAGAGCTAGGGGCGTGTATTATTGATATGGGTGGTTCCACTTGTAATATGGTTGTCCACCAAGGAAACTCTATTCGTTATAATGAATATTTGGGAGTAGGAGGCTCTCACATTACAGGAGATCTTTCAATGGCCTTGCACACGCCTATTGGCTCTGCAGAACAGGTAAAAATAGAGAGAGGAAGCCTTATTAAACTGAGTGATGGCACGATTGAGCTCCCTATTATGGGAAACGAAGCCAATACCCAAGAGGTGAGCTTAGAGATTGTCTCTAATGTGATCTATGCCCGCGTAGAAGAGACTTTAGTTATTCTCTCAAAACAGTTAGAAAAGAGCGGTTTTAAAAACCAGCTAGGCGCAGGGCTCGTGCTTACAGGTGGCATGACAAAGCTTGATGGGCTCAGAGAGATAGCCTCACCTATTTTTGACAACATGCCAGTGCGCATTGCACGGCCAAATAGTGTAGAAGGGCTTTTTGAGTCACTAAAAGACCCCTCTTTTGCTACAGCTTTTGGGCTTGTCCGTTATGGAGCAGGGGAGTACACGCTGTATGAGATTGACTCAAATAAAAACTTAAAATCACGATTTGATAGCAAAACAAGTTCTGGGGAGAGTCTTAAAGATGACCATCAAGAAGAG
>JAABTA010000122.1 GCA_011390075.1 Helicobacteraceae bacterium
GGTGGCATCACTTATCAATCAACAACGCTACTTTATCCTCCACGCCCACGCCAAGGGGTGTTGATTTGGGATTAATCTCTTACTGGATGCAATATAAATGTTTATGGCTTTTATGAACTGATCTGTTTTTTTAAGGTTTTAGGTTCTTCTAGCTACCTCTTTCTATCTCCTAAACTGCACATTTTATCCGATCGCGTGACAACTATTAGAGTTTGCAGACGAACACACCGAAAAATCTAGCTCAGATCTTGTTTTTGAACTGCGAGTTGGTGCAGTGACAAGCATGATCCCTTTTGCACAAAATAATCTTCCAGAGAGTCTAGAACTAGAAATTGGCTATAGATACAAACAGATAGACATAGTCAATGCGTCTAACTATCTAGGGAATATCCATAAGGTAACTTTGGAAAATGCCCATCTGTTTGGGGTGGGAGTAAACTTCTCTTTCTAAGGTAAATCTCCTTATCGCAGAAGAAGCAAAGAGGCTTTGGCCTTGGCAAGCATTTTAGAGGTGAAACTTCCAAACAGCACATCTCTTAGTTTGTTGTGGCTAAAGGCTCCCATGGCAATAAGATCTATGTTTTTTTCTAGTTGAAAGCGGGTAATCTCCTCTAGAGCGTCACCAGATCTTGAGACGGTTTCGATATCAATTTTTGAGTCTTTTACAATCTCTTGGGCTTGATCTAAGATGAGTTTAGATTTTTCTGCATCTTTGTTCACATTGATGACATAACGGGTAATATCCCCTAGCATTGGAGACTCTGCCACCATTTTAAGGGCTTTTTTAGAGCTCGTAGAGCCATCATAGGCGATCAGTACAGAAGCGATCTTTTTGTATTCACTGTTTACCAAAAGAGTTGGCACATGTAGAGATCTGATAATTGTCTCGACCTGTTCTCCTATGGCTAGGTTGTTTTGTTGGGAGTCTTCGCCTTTGAGTCCAATAATTAAAAGGCGAATTTCATTTTCTAGATCGGTAAGGTTTTCGTAGAGAGTGCCGTGTCTTTGTTTTGTAGAGACAGAGATATTGGGATCGACTTTTTCTTTTAAAGATTGTAAAAGAGCTTTTCCTTTGGCAATAGCACTTTTGCTCTCGCTCTCCTCCTCTTTGCTGAGTTCTTCTAACAAATCATCTCTAGCCCCTAGTCCTATGTTTCCAGAAAAGTCTTGTTTTTTTGAAATGTGGCGATGTTCTACAGTGTTTAAAAAAACTAAAGGTATCTTTGCCTCTTTGGCAAAAAAGATCCCATATTTGCACACCGAATCTGTAAATTTTGATCCATCTACACAGCTATAAATATTCTCCATTAGTGGCCTCCCATAACTTTTTCTATCTCTTCTGGCTTATCATGAACACCAAATCGGTCTATTATAGTGCTACTTGCCTGATTTTGTCCAATAACTTCCACATTGGCACCCTCTCTTCTGTATTTAATCACCACTTTGTCCAGAGCGTACACAGCGGAGACATCCCAAAAGTGGGCGCGGGAGAGGTCGATAACAACATTTTCCACCACCTCTTTAAAATCAAAAAATTCAATAAATCTATCGGCGGAGTTAAAAAAGACCTGCCCCACCACTCTGTATGTTTTGGTGTTTGTCTCTTCATTAAAAGTTGTTTCGTAGTAGAGAAAGTGACTGATTTTATTAGCAAAGAAAAGCGCAGCGAGCAAGACCCCAGCAAAGACACCTAAAGCAAGGTTGTGAGTATAGACAACTACTACAACTGTACTAATCATAACAATATTAGTAGAGATTGGGAGGGTTTTAAGTCTTTTTACACTGCCCCAGTCAAATGTACCAATAGAGACCATGATCATGACAGCCACCAAAGCCGCCATGGGAATAACAGAGAGAATGTCACTTAAAAAGACCACCATTACCAAAAGATAGACACCAGCTAAAAGAGTTGAGAGTCTGCCTCGGCCTCCTGATTTAATATTAATAACTGATTGTCCAATCATGGCACAACTAGCCATACCCCCTAAAAATCCAGTTGCAACATTGGCAGTTCCTTGTCCTTTGCATTCTCTGTTTTTATCGCTTTTTGTGTCTGTAAGATCGTCTACAATAGTGGCTGTCATAAGGGACTCTAAAAGACCAACCATGGCCAAGGAGACAGCATAAGGAAAGATAATCTGTAGTGTCTCAAAATTGAGTGGGATATCAGGAATTAAAAACACAGGAAGAGTGTCAGGGAGGTTGCCCATATCTCCAACGGTTCTTATATCAATATCTAATCCTAAAGTAATCAGTGTGATAACAACAATAGTGACCAAAGGCGATGGCAAAGAGGTACCAATTTTTGGAATATAGGGAAAAAGATAGATAATGGCTAAGCCAAGAGCCGTAAGAGCGTAGACATGCCAGGTTACATTGGTAAGTTCTGGAAGTTGCGCCATAAAAATAAGAATTGCCAAAGCGTTGACAAAACCAACAACAACCGCCCTTGGCACAAAACTCATGAGGCTTCCTAGCTTAAAATAACCAGCAATAAGTTGCAAGATCCCTGTGAGAATAGTTGCCGCTAAGAGATACTCAAGACCGTGATTAGCAATGAGTGTAACCATCAAAAGAGCCATCGCGCCAGTTGCGGCACTGATCATGGCGGGTCTGCCACCTGTAAAGGCTATGACAACAGCCATAGAAAAAGAGGCATAGAGCCCAACTTTTGGGTCAACCCCAGCGATAATAGAAAAAGCAATTGCCTCAGGAATAAGTGCTAAGGCAACAATAATACCAGAGATTGCGTCTCCACGAATATTGCCAAACCACTCCTGTTTTGTCCATAAATTAAGCAAAAAAACACCTTGTTTTGAGTTTATTGTAATCATTGATTGAAGTCGAGAGGGAAATTTCCTCTCTTAACAAGGGGCGATTATATCCAATGGAGCTTAATTTTTACGATCTCGCTCTTGCGCAACTAATGCAAAAAACAGCTTCGGGAGAGGCTTTGAGCCTTTGAAGAGCAATCTCTTCTTCGCACTCTAAACAGATGCCATATTTTCCATCTTTTACTCTTCCTAAAGCTCCAGCAATTGCCACAAGCCTTCTCTCCCTTGCTTCGATAGCGTCTTTGGCGATATTTTGAGCAAGAAGTGCCTCTTGCCTTGTGAGTCTTCCAAGTCCTTTGTCTGGCGAGACTGGCTTTGCCTCCTCCTTAAGTTGCGAGAGATCAGCGCTTAGCTCCTCTCTAGTTTGTTCTAAAAGATCCTTAAAATAGTCTAACTCTTTTGGTGTCATAGCGCTCTCCTATTTTTTAAATGTGATGCGTCTCTCCTCGACCTTCACTTCTTTAAACCCGAAAAAATCTTCTATCCATGAAAAGGTCTCTATTTGGTAGAAAAAGACATGGGTTGGGTCTTCTTTATAGTACCATTTTTCAAAATTTATGCCACTGTTATAAGGATGGGTTTTGCAAAAAAGTTTTCCTCCAGGTTTTAAGAGATCTTTTAAAAGAGCAAACTCCTTACGGGGATTGTGAAAGTGCTCGATAACTTCACAGCATGCAATATAGTCATACTCTTTTTCTAAAAGCTCTTGTTTGTTGGTAAAAAATGGGTCATACTCAAAAATTTTTAATCCATGATCTCGTAAGATCTTAGAGATGACAGGGCCTGTTCCTGCTCCAAAATCTAGACCAATGTGGTGTGGGCTAAACTCTTTTAAAATAGGATCGGTAATGGTGGCAACAAATTTTTGATATCTTTTGTCATCTACATCATTATTATGGGAGAGATACCTCTCTTTCTCCTCTTCTTGTGTCGGTAGGGTGGTTTTTATCACACCTAAGCACTGGGTGCACTGAGAGTAAGAGTCCTCATAAAAGGGGGTAGTTTTGCTATGGCAAAGAGGGCATGGTGCATTATTCATCTATTTTGGTTTCCTTATTGTTGAAAAGAGTATATAATCTTACCTATGCAAAGATTAATAGTTGAGGTAACAGGTGTGGTGCAAGGGGTTGGATTTCGTCCCTTTGTCTACTCTTTGGCGCACAAGCACGCTTTGGTGGGATTGGTGTATAACCACTCTTTAGGGGTGCATATTGAGATAGAGGGCCCACAAAACGATCTGGATAA
>JAABTA010000123.1 GCA_011390075.1 Helicobacteraceae bacterium
TTTCGGCTTTTGAGCTCTTGGTTTTTCACCTCTAGCTTATCCTCTAAAAACTTGTGTTTAATGCAGTGTTCTACCACCGTAAAAAGCTTGTCTATTTCAATGGGTTTAAGCAGATACTGGCAGATGCCTATATCAATCGCGCGGAGTAAAAGATCTGTTTCATTAAATGCAGAGGAGATAATAATAGGAAGTAAAGGATCTTTTGCTTTTATCTTTTCTGCCATATCTAGACCATTCATTTTAGGCATTCTAATGTCAGTAATCACAAGATCTGGAGTGTGTGCCACAAAGCTCTCAAATCCCTCCTCTCCATTGCTGGCAGTGTACACATCTTTAAACTTATGTTTTAAGATACTCTTGAGTGGATCTAAGATCTCGGTCTCATCATCAACAATAAGTATAGTATATTTTTTGAGATCTTCTCTTTCTAGTTTCAAATGGCTACAACTCTCTAGGGTCTGCTATTTTTCCTGCTATGGCACTAGCTGCGGCAACAGCAGAGCTGGCAAGATAGACCTCACTCTCTCTATCCCCCATCCTACCGACAAAATTTCTATTGGATGTAGAAACGCACTTCTCACCTTTTCCTAAAATTCCCATATAACCACCAAGGCACGCACCGCATGTTGGATTGCTTACCACGGCTCCTGCATCATAAAAAATGTCATAGAGCCCCAAATGCTGCGCCTCTCTTGCTACCTTTTGGGTGGCTGGTGTAATAATAAGCCTTGTATCATACGCCACTTTTTTGCCCCTTAGTATCTCTGCTGCAATTTTAAGATCACTGAGCCTTCCGTTGGTGCAACTTCCAATAAATACTTGGTCTATAGCAATATCATCAGCCGTAGCTTGTGAGATAGGTTTGCCATTAGAAGGCAAAAATGGATACGCCACCACCGGTTCTAATTTTGAGATATCAATCGTTACTGTCTGTACATAATGCGCATCTTCATCAGAGTAATGCAGTTTTGGCTCTCTAGCTAGGGATTTGTCTTTTAAAAACTCCTGTGTCACCTCATCCACAGCCACAATCCCATTTTTGGCTCCCGCTTCAATGGCCATGTTGCAAAGACTAAATCTATCATCCATGCTCAAATGCTTAAGCCCCTCTCCCACAAACTCCAAAGTTTTATACAGAGCGCCACTGACGCCTAGTTGTCTAATAACTTCTAAGATTAAGTCTTTGCCATAAATTCTTGGTGCAGGCTTGCCTATAAACTCTACTTTTATAGCTTCTGGAACTTTAAACCAATTGAGTCCTGTTATCATTGTAAAGGCGAGATCTGTACTTCCCATGCCTGTGGCAAAAGCCCCGAGTGCACCATGGGTGCATGTGTGTGAATCGGCTCCAATTATCACATCTCCTGGAAGAACAAGCCCTTTTTCTGGTAAAAGTGCGTGTTCAATGCCCATATCCTTTTCGTCAAAAAAGTTTTTGAGGCTATGTTTTTTTGCAAATACACGGCTAATTTTTGCCTGATTGGCACTGGCAATATCTTTGGTTGGAATAAAGTGATCTAGCACTATAGAGAACCCATCAGGATTGGCAAGCTTCGTAGCCCCTGCATCTTCAAATACTCTAATGGAAATGGGCGTTGTAATGTCGTTTCCTATGGTCATATCCACAGGAACTTTCACAATATCCCCTGCTTTGACCTGCTCTTTTGCGTGTTCACTAAAGATCTTTTCTGTGATAGTTTGACCCATATATATAATCCTATTAAACAAATTACTATTTTTAAATTGGGTGATTATACCTAAATTTTATGAAAAAGCTTTTTGGCAGAACTCAGTTTAAGCGAGCAACCGCCGATATAATTTTCTTAGACAGAGCCAAAGCTTTTGTTCTATGGGAGATAGCCATTTTTTCTGATGCTTCTAGCTCGCCTAGTGTTGCATCAAAGCCTTCTGGGATAAACATAGGATCATACCCAAAGCCATTTGCTCCTTTTGGAGTATCAATTACTTTTCCATGCATCCATCCATGCACTGTGTCCACTCTCTTTTGATAGCTCATCGCAATGGCGCAAGTGTAAAATGCTGGTGTCTCTTTGAGACTATTTTCTTTAAGAGTCTCTATGAGTTTTTCTAAGTTGTCTCTATCGCTTGCTCCAGCCCCTGCAAACCTAGCACTATAGATTCCTGGGATGTTTCCAAGGGCTGGAACTGTTATTCCGCTGTCATCTGCAATGATTAAATACTCATCTTTGAGTTTTTTGCTGATAGCCTCTGCTTTAAGCACCGCATTACCGGCAAAAGTTTTTTCTGTCTCTTCAATCTCGAAAGGCTCCAAAAGCTCACTAAAGCCAACAACCTCGTACTCTTTCCAATAGGACTTTATCTCTTTTATTTTTCCTTGATTAGAACTTGCAACAACAATTTTCACTGTTTTCCTTCTGATTTTATTTTGGGATTGGTAATTAGATAACAAATATTACAGAAACTATTAGATAAAATCAAAGTTAAAATTACAATTCGAGGTTTTTGTGAAGATACAAGAGAAGCATATTCCTATATTCACACTGATTTTTCCAGTTGTTGGGATTACAGTAGCAACTATAATGATAATTTATCTTTTTTCTCAAGAAGCAAAGGGGCATTTCCAAAAAGATCTTGATCAAAATATTGAGCATATTTTGCAGAATAAAAAAGATCGTATTCAGATTGAGGTTGACGCCATTGCTGAATATATTCGCTACTACAAATCACTTGCACCAACAGATACAAAGCAACTACAAAAAGAGATCTTGGCAAGAATTACTGCAAAGGGACAAGGAAAAGACGACTATTTTTTTGTCATTGATTATGATAAAAACTTGCTTGTCCATAACGACTCCTCTCTTTTAGGAAAAACTTTGGATAAAAAGAGGATTGTTCTATTTGAAAATATGATCCAAATTGCAAAACAAAGAGGTGGTGGCTTTTTGCAGTATCCATGGGAGAAACCCTCTACAAAAAAGATTGAAGATAAGATCTCTTATGTTGTTGGTATCCAAGAGTGGGGTTGGGTTGTAGGCACAGGCGTCTATCTTGATGACTTGAGTGCAAAAATTGCCCAAGAAAAACAGAGACACAGCACCCTTATTAGCTCCTATCAAGAGAAGTTTATCACCGCTGGTTGTATTATTATTCTTCTCTCAATTGGTTTTTCTCTCTTGGTGTCGCGATCTATTAAATCTTCTATAATGAGCCATAAAATGGAGGTAGAGGAAAAAGAGCAAGAACTCACCACACTTAATAGAGATCTAGAAAAACGAGTAGAGGAGGAGTTAGAAAAGAATAGAGAAAAAGATAAACTTCTACTAGAACAATCAAAACTTACCATTATGGGTGAAATGCTAGGGATGATAGCCCATCAATGGAGACAACCTCTTAACTCCATTGGTCTGATTGTGCAAAATATCCAGGAAGCCTATGCGTTTAACGAACTCACAAAAGAGGATTTAGACAGTGATGTTGAAAAGACCCTAGAGAGCATCCAAGAGATGTCTAAAACGATTGATACTTTCTATAAGTTTTTTAAGCCAACCAATCAAAAAAATAGAGTCGATCCATACCAATTTTTGCAAAAAGTTGAAAAGAGTGTAAAAAAGAGACTTGAGGCTCAAAATATCTCTCTGCTTGCCACTTGCAAACAGACAGAGGCAGTTTTGGTTTTTGAGAGCGAGCTCATGCAGAGCATTACAAATATTATTAACAATGCCATTGAGCAGTTTGCAAACACTACAGTCTCCAATAAGATTATCACTATCGATGCTTTTAACAAGCATCATCATTTCATAATAGAGATCTCCGACAACGCAGGAGGCATACAAGAAAATCTTCTAGACAAGGTCTTTGATCCCTATTTCTCTACAAAAAGCAAAAATGGCACAGGGCTGGGTCTGTATATGGCTAAAATGGTTATAGAAGTACACATGGAAGGAAAACTTTTGGTAAGAAATAGCAATGATGGGGCTGTTTTTACTCTCTCTATTCCATGGATACAAGAGAACGATATACCATGATACACGCATGTTTCAAAAACACTAACAGATATAACAACCATGAGGGTTTCATTCTTGCCAAAG
>JAABTA010000012.1 GCA_011390075.1 Helicobacteraceae bacterium
ACACTTGAAAAATAGCCTACTAGTTGGAACCTATTGTGATACCTATTGTCAAATTTAAGCAAATTCTAATATTTTGCTTTGACAAATAAGTGATATAATAAAGAATGAAAAAAACAGTAACTCTCCTCTTTTTTCTTCTACTGCCTCTGCTACTTTTGGGTAAGCACATTGAACTTACCCAAAAAGAAGAGGTGTTTATCCAAAACCATCCAGAGATTATTTTTGGGGTAGATAGCTCATGGGAGCCTAGTGTTGTTATCTCTCCTGATGGTAAAATGTATGGAATTGACAAAGAGACAATTGACAGCATTAATGAACTCTCTGGGCTTAATATCAAACTTGTTACAGGAGAGTGGTGGCGGTTAGTTGAAAAACTTAAGAGGAAAAAAATAGATGGTCTTAGCTCCTCATTGCCTCATAATGAGAGAAGTGATTTTGCTCTTTTTACAGACAGCTATACCTCTGCATCGAAAGTTATCTATGTTAGAAAAGAGAGCATGCCAGCCATTGCTACTCTTGCAGATCTTAAAGAAAAAAAAGTTGCTATTTTGCAAAACAACTTGCAGGAGAAAAAGTTTATAAACTCTTTAAAGGGTGTAAATTACTTGGAGTTTACTACCTATGAAGAGTCTTTAGAGGCGCTTATAGCAGGATCTGTTGATGCAATGATTGGCACAGAACTCTTTAATAATACCTTGTTAAAATATGGGCTCTCAAGTGTCAAACCTCTTACTTTTGCAGGCAAACCAATGGATCTAGTCTTTAGCATTAGAGACGATATGCCTGAGCTTGCTTCGATTGTGAACAAAGCTTTAGAAAAACTCACTCTTTCGCAAAGAAATAGAATAAAAGCAAAATATCTGGGTATGACGCAAGAGATGTTTTTCAAAGATATTAACTCCATTACTTTTACGCAGCAGGAGAAAGATTTTATTAAAAACAGTGGGGCTATTACAATAGGTTCCATTGATTCCTATAGCCCCTTTAGCTTTATGAAAAATGGTGAGAAAGTAGGGCTCACACAGGATTTAATTGAAGAGATCTCAAAAAGAAGTGGATTGGAGTTTGTCAAGGTAGGTGGTTCATGGCCACAGGTGTTTGGAATGTTTAAAAATCAAGAGATTGATTGTATCTCCGAGCTCTCGTTTAAAGAAGAGAGACTTCCCTTTACAATATACACAGAACCCTACTATGAAATCCCAATAGGGGTCTTTACCCAAAAAGATTTTCCAGAGTATAAAGGGGTGCAAAGCCTTGTGGGGAAAAAAGTAGGCATTGTTAAAGGATCGTACCTTGAGTCTCTTTTGGTTGATAACGGCTCTTTTGAAATGATTACCTTTGACTCTTCTGATGAGAGGTTTGTTGGTCTTAAAAATGGTGAGGTAGATGCGGTTTTAAGCAATGCTATGACTATCTATAGATTAGACTCAACTCTTTTTCTAAGTGATATTAAATTAGCGGGAATATTTAACTATCAAGGTGTTAAAAAAGAAGATCTTCGCTTTGGTATCAACAAGAATAAACCGCTTTTAGCCTCTATTATGCAAAAAACACTTCATTCTATAGAGTTTTCAAAAATGCTAAAGATAAAAAATCGCTGGATCACCTCTTTAGCTGATACAAAGATCTCTTTAACCCAAAAAGAGAAAGAGTGGATTGATAATAATCAAGTCTTAGTAGGGATTGAAAACTCCAAACCCTATATCTTTTTTAATAAAACAAACAATGAAATAGATGGGCTTTATGGAGATATTTTTAAAAGAGTAGTACAAAACACAGGGCTTAATGTCTCCTATCTTGCAGACAAAAACTGGTCAAATCTTTTGCAAGACTTTCATGATGGAGCCATCGATGTTTTACCTGCAACATTTTACACCAAGCAAAGAGAAGCATTTGGCTTTTTTAGTGATGATTATTACAAAGTGCGAGAGTATATCTATGTGAGAAACGAAAGTTCCGTGGGCTCTTTTAGAGATCTTGCCCAAAGAAAAGTTGCTGTGGTTAAAAACTATGGCACCATAGAAAAGCTACAACAGATTTTTCCTACAATCGAGATTGTGCCAACACAAGATCTCGCTGAATCTATTAGCCTCGTTTTAAACAAAGAGGTGGACGCTTTGGTTGATTACCATCTTGTGGTGGAAAATTATATGCGAGACAACTCTATAGTTGGGCTCAAAGGTTTAGCACAAAGTGACCTTGAGTCTGTTTCGGTGCATCTGTTTTCCCATATTGAAAAACCAATCTTGCGAGATATCTTACAAAAAGGGCTTCGGGCTATTGATAGAGTTGAGAAAAACCATATTCTCTCAAAGTGGTTGCATACAAACTCTTTTTACGAAAATGGCTACGCTCTTACAGAAAGAGAGAAAAATTTTTTAGATACCCATCCAACTATACGGTTTAGAGTGCGCCCAAACAGACCTCCTTTTGAGTTTGAAAAAAATGGCAAACCTGTAGGCATTGCGGTGGACTATATCAAAAAAGTAGCTCAGAAAATCGGTTTGGAGCCAAAATTTATTCTAGATAACACCCCAATAAACGAGTCGTTTAAGGTGCTTAGTCAAGCCCAAAGAGAGTTTGATACCCTGCTTTTGGCAACAAAAAGTAGAGACAGAGAGCGTTTTTTATCCTTTGGAGAGAGCTATCTCTCCTATCCTGTGATGATTATCGCCAATAAAAATGCCCCCTATGTTGCAAGCATGAAAGATCTCAGTAATAAAAAGGTTGTTTTAGAGAAGGATTTTTTAATCAATAGGTGGATTGCTAAAGATTATCCAGATATACACAGAGTCATTGCAAAAGATACCCAGCACGCCCTAGAGATGGTTCATCACTCTGCTGAGTTTTTTTATGTGGGGAATATGGCTATTGCCAACTATCTCAATATCTTTGGAGGATTAGAGAACTTAAAAATTGCCGCCCCTTCGGATTATGGCAATATTGACTATCACTTTGTTGCCCCAAAACAGTGGCCAGAGCTTACCTCTATTCTCTCCAAAGGCTATCAACAGATAAGCCCCAAAGAGCACTCTGCCATCCAGCAAAAGTGGTTTTCTGTGCAGTATGTAGAGAAATTTGACTATGGGTTGCTTTGGAAGATCTTAGGGGTAATTGCTGTTGTTATTCTCTGGATTGTGTGGTGGAATAGAAAATTGGCAAC
This sequence comes from Helicobacteraceae bacterium, assembly GCA_011390075.1. Taxonomy (GTDB): domain Bacteria; phylum Campylobacterota; class Campylobacteria; order Campylobacterales; family SZUA-545; genus JAABTA01. Next base: position 3,164 of record JAABTA010000012.1, read on the forward strand.
AAAGGTAGAGGAGGGGGTGCAAAAACACAAGACTCAAGAAGCGCTTTTAGTGCAACAGTCAAAAATGGCAGCTATGGGAGAGATGATTAACAACATCGCCCACCAGTGGCGACAGCCTCTAAACTCCATCTATATCCAAGCTCAAGAGATTAGCTATATTGTAGAGTATGAATCCTCTGATCCTGTTGCCCTTAAAGAGCTAGAAACTAGCATTAAAAATCAGGTCAAATATATGAACAGCACCATCGATGATTTTAGAAACTTTTTTAAACCATCAACAAAAAGTATTTTTAGGCTTTTACAGGCTATCGAAGATGTTTTGTTTCTTATTGAAGGCAGACTGAAAAGGCTAGACATAAAGGTGGAGATTCCTAGGAGAGAGACTCTTAAGGAGATAACACTTAAAGGGTTTGAAAATGAGTTTAAACAGGTTATTTTAAACCTTATAAACAATGCTTGCGATGTGTTTGAAGAGAAGGGAAGTTTCCATAATACAATCTCTATTGAAGCCACGCTAAAGAGCAAAACAGTAGTAATCACAATAGGAGATAATGGCGGTGGTATCCCTCAAGAACTTTTACCAGACAAACTCTTTGAGCCCTACACAACCACCAAAGGAGAAAAAGGAACTGGCATTGGTCTTCAGATGAGTCAAATGATTATTACCGAAAAGTTTAATGGCACAATCAAAGCCCAAAATACCCCACAAGGAGCAAAGTTTATTGTTACTCTTCCTTGTGATGATGAGTCATGTTAAAGCAGGAGAGCTTATTTTAGATACAATCTACAAAAATACTTGAGAGGGTACACTATGCAATACCTTAAAGATCTACAAACACTTTGTTCTATCAACTCCTACACAAAAAATAAAAAAGGGGTAGATAGTGTTGCACAACAAATGCGACAGTGGCTAGAACCACTTGGATTTGAGACAAAGATCTTCCCTAGAGAGAGTATTGGCGATCACTATCTTTTTCAAAGTAAAAAAAGAGATGGGGATAAGATCCTGCTTTTAGGGCACAACGATACTGTATTTCCCGATGGTGACTTTGAGACTTTTAACGAAGATGAGCAATGGGTCTATGGCCCAGGAGTGTGTGATATGAAAGGGGGCAATATTGTAGCCCTAGAAGCGCTCAAAGAGGTCTTTGCTAAAAATGCAGCGATCTACAATATTGACTTTTTTCTTGTTAGCGATGAAGAGAGCGGGAGTGATGATAGCAAGGCGCTCACCCTCTCTTTGGCTCAAGATTATGACTACTGCTTTGTGTATGAAGCAGCTGGAGCAAATCTAGAGGTTGTCACAGGACGCAAAGGTGTGGGTACTTATACAATTACAATCACAGGCAAAGCGTCCCATGCAGGGGTGAGGTATAGCGAAGGCATCAATGCAAATCTAGAGGCGAGCTATAAACTTCAAGAGCTCACCAAACTCACTAACTTAGATCTTGGTACAACTGTGAATGTAGGAAAAATTGCAGGGGGTATTGGTGCAAATACCATTAGCCCTAAATGCGAACTCCTTCTTGAAATTCGCTATATGAGTGAAGAGGAGAGAGAAAGACTCTTAGAGGCTCTTGCGGCTATTACCGAAACTTCTTTTGTCAAGGGAACAAGTGCTGTGCTAAGTGGGCTTATTCAAAGAGATGTGATGGAGCCAAATAGTGCCCAAGATAGATGGATAGAAAAATTAGAGCGTATTAGTGGTTACAAACTTCCTACCGAACAAAGAGGTGGAGTGAGTGATGCCAATCATGTGGCAAGTTGTGGGGTGGTCACACTTGATGGGCTAGGCCCCTTTGGAGATGGGGACCATACGGTAACAGAGAGAGCTTTAAAAAGCAGTTTTACCCAAAGAATTGATATGATGAGCAAAATTTTTTTGTATCATCAGGAAAAAAGGAGTTTTCATGGATAAGCGAACAGTTGGATTTTGGTTGTATCAAAATGGAGGCGGAGATAAAATCCAAGAAAAACTAATACAAAAGCTTAATGACAGAGAAATAGAGACGATTACAGGTCTTAATCTTCGAAATGCCATTGCTAAAGATGGTGATATTATTTGTCAAGGCGATTGTGGCAAAGGGGAAGTTATAGTCAATGCGCTTGATCTCTTTTTCTCCTATAATGCAGGGGAGCAAACCCAGTATCAAGTCTATTTATACAAAGCTTTAAGTAAGGTTATCCCAACGATTAATAATTTTGATGCTTTTGAGATCACAGAAGATAAGTTTCATACCTCATTTTTACTGAGAAATCATGGTATAGAAACTCCTGATTATAACTTGTGTCACCGTGATGATAGCCATCACCTCACAGAAATAATGAAAACATGGGACAAAATGGTCTACAAGCCAACTGACGGCTGGGGTGGTATGGGGCTTACAAAAATTGAGAATGAAGCAAGCCTTGATATGCTCTTGCCATTTTTAAATCAGATGGATATACGCTACTTTTATGTAGAAAAATTTATAGACTATGATAATACGGATTTTCGTATAGACATTGTTGATGGAAAGTTTGTTAGCTGTTATGGAAGAAAAGCAGGAGGCAAAGATTGGAGAACAAACATCAGTAGTGGTGGAAGTGTTTTTATAAGAGAACCCAATGATGCTGTAGTTGATTTGGCTTTAAAAGCCACTGAGGTAACTGGCCTTGAGATTGCGGGAGTAGATATTATATATGATAGAAATAAAGAGGAATATGTTGTGCTAGAGGTTAATGGAATTCCAGCCTTTGCTACTCCAGAACAAGAACAGGTGGGGTTGGATTTTAACGATAAAAAGATAGATCTTATTGTAGATTTAATTGATAAAAAAACAGGAAAAAAGGAAAAATAGTGGCTAGAAATAGAAAAAAGCTTCCAAAACTAGGTTTGTTGTATCTTGATTATGTACTGCGTTTTTTTGATCACTCAAACTTTAAGGGGTGGCCAGAAAAAATAGAGACAGTGACCTATCACTGGAAAGACGACAAAGAGAGATTTATCCGTGAGGTCAAAAGAAAAAAGATAGATGTGCTTATAGGAAACATTCCTGCAACAGCCTATGAAACCTTTAGAGAGATTGCAAGTGAGCTTCCTCTTGTGCGGTTTGTACCCTCTATGGATACGCAATTTTGTAATAAATCAAAAGAGAATGTTACACGGTTTGCATGGAAGTATGGACTGCCTATTCCTAAAACCTATATTTTTTATAACAGATTAAAAGGGGAGAAGTTTCTAGAAGAGACCAGTTTCCCAAAGATAGTAAAAAAATCTTATGGTCCTTCTAATTATGGTGGCTATTTTGTCCATAAAGTTGATAGCAAAGAGGAGACTCAAGATCTCTTTGCCAAACAGAAATATCACCCTATGTATCTACAGGACTTTGTTCCAATGGAAGCCGATATTAGGGTGATGCTTATAGGGCACAAACCTGTGTGCGCTTTTTGGAGAAGACCCCCTGAGGGTGCGTGGCTTACCAATACAAGCCAAGGCGGTAGTATGGACTATATGGATGTTCCCAAATCAGTGCTTGATCTGGCTGTGCAAACTTCAAAAGCAGCTAAAGCGGAGTATTGGGCTTGTGATGTGGCGTATGGCAAAGATGGTAAGGTGCGAATTTTAGAGTGTGCTACTGCGTTTGCTGCTTTTCCTTACATTAGAGACTGGATTGGACAGTATTTAATGTGGAGTTTAAGTGGTGGTGTGTTTAAAAAACCTCATGTTCCAATGTTTAACTGGGAGGAGCTGAGTAAAATTGACAAATCACTTCTTCGTACGATGAGACACATTGCTTTTGGTCATTTTAGCCCGAGCTATGATGGTGCATTCTTTGGTAAAAATAGAAAAGTCTATGGTGAGAAAAAAGTCTATCTTCACGAACTTGATGAGATCTATCCTATGCTTGATGTCAGGCAAAGATTTAGCGAAGAGTGGCCAAGCGAAAAATGGAATTATCAAGATAGATTTGCTCTCAAGAGCCTAAAATCAATGAAAATACAAGGCGATACAAAAGATATACCTGATCCTAATGGCGAAGATATGGAAAGTGAACCTACCACAACACCACAACTCAGCCGTCAGCAACTTAAAGAGGTTCTCACTTCTGTAAAGGGAATTGGGGAGAGAAAATTTGATGATATCATGAAAGAGACAGGTAGAGTAGAGGAGGTGGTTGGGATTTTGGACCAAAATCCAATCATGCTGACAACTATAAAAGGTATTAGCAAAAAAATAGTGACCGAACTTGAAAATGTATGGAATAAATTCAGAAAAAAGGAATTATAATAATTAATGAAAAAACAGTATAAATCTTATGAAAAAACTTGTGAATTTTTAAGAGATTGCCAAAAAAACTATCCAAAACTTGTCACAATAGAGACCATTGGTAAAACATGGGAACAAAGAGATATTATGCTAGCAACTATCTCTTTAAATGTAGAAAATGCCGATCTAAAACCGGCACTTTTATACACAGGAACTATCCACGCGAGAGAGTGGATAGGAAATGAGCTAGCAGTTGCATTTATTGATTATCTTTTAACACACTATGAAACCAATCCAAAAGTGCTACAGACACTCACTCAAAATACTCTCTATATAGTTCCTTGTCTTAATCCAGATGGATTTGAATATAGTAGAAATCACTTCTCTTTTTGGAGAAAAAATAGAAGAGATAACAAAGATGGAACATTTGGAGTCGATCTCAATAGAAACTTTAGTGTCGGTTTTGTAAAGAGTAAAGATACAGCTTCAAATGTGTATGGTGGTCCTGAGCCATTTAGTGAGCCTGAGACACAGTCGATTAAAGACTTTGTAGATGCCCATACAAACATTACCATTGCATTAGATTACCACTCCCAAGGCAATGTCTTTTTTCCAGCCCATAAGTTTAACCACGAAGCAGAACTTGAAGGGACAGATCTTAATACAATCTGCGCCAATATGAACCATGAAATCCATAAGGTCACTGGTAGAAAATATGGAATTCATAGAGGAAAACCCCCTAAACAACTTATCAGTGGAAGTGGAAGAGAGTATTACTACAGCAAAGGTATTATTGCAACTGTTGTGGAAGTTGGCACACAAAATATACCTGATTATATGCAAAATATGCATGGAAGTATTCATGAAAATATTCCTGCGCTTCTTTATGCCCTTAATGAGGCACACAACTACTCGCACAATGCTCCTAAAAGACCTGAGAGCTTTATTGTGGTCAATAAAAATTCAAAATATGTGACCCTAGAGTGGGCGTATGACTCTCATGAGAATATCTATTTTGAAATATACCGAAACGATGCAAATAAAGAGGCATGTAATGAGTCCTCCCTTGTGGGGATTACAACAAAAACAGAGTTTACAGATATTGAACTTACAAGTGGCAAAGACTACTACTACTCTATTCGTGCAATAGATAATTTAACTGGGGTGAAATCACCATTTGCTCCCCAAGTAAGAGTGCAAACAGAACTAGAAAACTATGAGTTTTTTCGTACTATCTTTCCTGCACCAAATGCTGCAGGCTATACCGCACAAAAAACACTAGAGAGAAACAGAAATCACTATGGGAAAAATTCTCTTTTTATTGGGGTAAGCGAGAGCAGGGGGATTAGTTATGGTGTGATGGATTTCTCTTTAGAGTCACTCCCGAAAGATGCTATTATTCTTGAAGCTAGACTTTCACTCTATCCTCTTAATAGAGTGAATGCAAAAATAGAGAAGTATGGTGAGTGGTCTATCTCTTTTGTTGACAAAGAGAGTGTAGCTGATATTACAGATTATGGGCAAGTTGATCAGTGTGAGCTTTTACAAACTTTAGGAGAAACTATTCCGTCAGAACAGCTTACCCAAGGTATTTGGAGCCACTGGCAGTTTAATGACTATGAAAAAAGAATCCTTCAGTCTCAGCTTCAAGGGCACGGTTCTGTTCTTTTTAGAATCTCTGGTCCTACAACTCTGCCTCTAGGAAGAGACTCTCAGATGATGATGTTTGATCTTGGATATGGAAAGTTTGGAGGAGGCATACACTATAGACCTAACCTCTATATCAAATACACTATTCCAGAACAGAGCCTAGAGATCCCGACAAAAAATATTGCAACTATTTATAAAAATGAGACCATTGCCAATGAGCTCTCCTGTGGATTTGATGAGGAGAATAATAAAATCTATGGATATATGGAGTTTGATTTAGACTCCTTGCCAGATTTTAATAAAACAGTCATTACAGAAGCGTATGTGAGTATCCAGAACAAAACAAAAACAAAATCCAAACAAGATATCCGTTACAATGTGGAATTTGTCGATTTAAATGAGCTCAATTTCAATGATCTTAAAACAAGAGAGAGCATAGAGTTTATTGGATATGAAGTGAGCCATCTAGAGATGCAAGAACAGAAAAAGCACCACTTTATTTTTGATAGCTACTCAAGACTCTCCCTTGAACAAAGACATCAAGACAATGCAGGGGCAAAATTTATTATTAAGCCAACTTCATCTATCACAAAAGATCATGTGGTCAAGTGGGACGAAGATGCCATTCTCACAGTCAAATATATCCAAAGAAAAAGAGATCCACTGCCTCAACCTACGAACCTCAAAATTAGTAAAGAAAATGGCAAGATTAAGCTTACTTGGGATAATCCTGTTGATGAGGATTTTGTTGGAGTATATGTTGTGAGAAATAGGTTCCATCCACCTTCAAACCCATATGATGGGGATAAATTATACGCTGGAAAAGATAGATATACCTTTGATGATTTTGGCTCCCCAAAGATCTCAAAACACTTTGCTGTTTTTAGTTATGACAATGTTCCTAACTACAGCGAACCACTTTTAGCCTTTTATGAGGGTGTCACTGAGTAGATAATGGATAAAAAACAGACACTACAAAGGGTAATATTTTTAAATATCACCTTGGTTGTAGCAGAAATTGGTGCAGGGATCTTTAGTGGTTCTATGGCGCTCATTGCGGATGCTTTCCATAATCTTGGTGATGTATTGGCGCTGGTTATCTCCCTTGTTGCTATTATTTATGGAGCAAAAAAAGCAACCCAGACAATGACCTTTGGGTATATTAAAGCCGAGATGATGGCCGCATTTATTAATTCGCTCTTTTTAATTATGACAATGGTTTTTATTCTTTTTGAATCCATAACAAGATTTTTTGAGCCCTCCAATATCAACGCTCCTGTG
>JAABTA010000124.1 GCA_011390075.1 Helicobacteraceae bacterium
TTGGGAGATCTGGAGGCTAAAATAGTTTGGTTCGCCACTATGGGTAGCTACCTCTATAATATTATTGCTATTTTTTTGAAAAAATCTCTCAAGATCCAGGACTCTTTTTTGTATATCTTGTAAGAAAATCCCCCCAATCTCTTGATAGCTACTATTAAACTCCTCTACACTTTTGCAGTTGAAAAAATCTAAAAAACTCAAGTTAGCAATAGCAACCTTGCTCCCTTCAACAACTGCTAGCATATTCCCTTGGGTCTCCAAGATCTCTTCGATAGTGGCTCTTATAAACGCATTATCTCTTCTTTTTTTACAGACACTAGCAAGCCTTATTATCTCTTTAAAGAGATCTTCATAATCATCATATTTAGAAAAAAAGCTCTCAGCGCCAGAGTTAAATGAGTTCTTAAGAGTTATCTCATCATTGTGAGAAGAGAGAAAGATAATCACCGCATCCTCATCTTCTTGTTTGATTATTTTTGCCATCTCTATACCACCAAGTTCTGGCATTTCAATATCAGTCAAAATAATATCTGGCTTCTTTTCTCTAAAGATCTCTAGCCCTTTTAAACCATCAGAAGCTGTGTAGATCTCTTTGACCTTTTTTTTAAGATACAGCGCTAAACTTTTTCGAATAGCGTACTCATCTTCCACATACAAAACCGTTAGTTGGTGTAGTTCCATACAAAGCCTCATTATAATTTTTTCTTAACAAATAGTAACTCGTTTTTGTGTCAATTTTGTGTAATCTCATCCATTTAATTGAGTTAAAGTATTTTTTAGAGTATAATCATAGCAATTAATTACTAGTGAGGATATTTGTATGAATAAAGAGTTAGAAACAGGGATAAAATCTCTACCACCACTTCCAGAATCAGTGGGAAAAATTCAAGCCATCTGCAATAATCCAGATGCAGGGATAGGAGAGCTAGCAGCTGTTGTAGAAAAAGATCCGATGCTAACAGCTAACCTTTTAAAAGCAGCCAACTCTCCACTGTATGGATTTAGCAGAGAGATCAACAACATCACCCAAGCCGTTTCGCTTTTTGGTATGGCGACAGTCAAAGGTTTTGCATTGGCAAGTGCTGTAAGAACAACAATGAAGATAGATCTAAGCCCCTACGGGCTCTCTACAGAAAACTTTGCCAATGTCTCTCAAAAACACAACGCCTTGATGATGCACTGGTACAAAAAAGTGGATAGTTCGATGATGGATGTTCTCTCTCCAGCCTCTTTTCTTTTAGGAGTTGGAAAAATTGTTATTGCCAATAAACTTTTAGAGGGTGGCAAAGACAAAGAATTTTTGCAAAAAATTAAAGAATCAAAAAGTGTCTCAGATGTGGAAGATGAGTTTTTTGGTGTGGACTCTGCTGATGTAGCCGCTGCGGTTTTTGACCACTGGAGATTTGAGCCAGATCTCGTAGAAGCGATAAAATTTTCTAATGAACCAAAAAAAGCAGATAGCGATATTCAAAAATATGCCCTCGCTCTTAATATTGTAAAAACAGCTGTACCATTTCATAGCCCATCCAGTGAAGAGACAAGAAACAAAGCTATGGATCTAGTAGAAGAGTCCAAGCTAGACAAGGAGCTTTTTAAAGCAGCTATCACAAAATTGGAAGACAGTTAGTTTTTGAAAGATCTTTTATACAAAATTCTCTTTGGCACAAGCAAAGAGAGCCTCACAAAACAAGAACTCAAAAAGATAGATGAGCTTGAGAGATTAGGTCTTATAAGCTCATCGTCTCACAAAATTACCTTTGCAAATAATGTCACTTTAGGCAAAGTAGACATCCCCTCATCTCATCCTAAAAAAAGAAGAAAAATAGCTTTTGTTGTGCCAATTAAAAAGAGCAAAGAGCGAGATTTTATTGCCAACGAATCCGATCTAAGAGGGGCAAAAAACGGAGATCTTGTTATCTTTAAACCCTTTGGTAGAGACAAAGGAAGACTCAAGGCTAAAGTACTTTATACCGAAAAAGTGCAACAACCCGATCGTGTGGGCGTTGTCTTAGACAGTGGCGGAAAAAAGATTATTAAAGAATTTTTCTCCCTCAAAGAGATACACACAACCTCCAAACAAAAAGCTTTAAGGGCTCTGCCTAAAAACTGTGTGGTTGCTATTGATGAGGGTACAAAAGTGATTAGCGATGTTTTAGGAGTTCTTGATGATCCTAGTGTGGACGAACTTGTAGTACTTCGCAGGTATAACAGAGAGGAAGAGTTTAGCAAAGAAGCTGTTTTAGAAGCAAAAAGTTATGGTGGTTCTGTGGATAAGAGTATGTATCCAACAAGAGTTGACCTTACCCATCTAGATTTTATTACTATCGACCCAAAATCAGCCAAAGATTTTGACGACGCCATCTATTACGATACAGATAAAAAAGAGCTATTCGTCGCTATCGCCGATGTGACAGAGTATGTAACCGAGTTTTCAGCTCTTGATAAAGAGGCAAAGAGAAGAGGGTTCTCTATCTATTTTCCCCATAAATCTATCCCTATGCTTCCTAGAGTTTTAAGTGAGAATTTGTGCTCATTAAATGAAAAAGTCGATAGATTAGTTTTTGCATTTAAGATCTCTTTAGATGCGCGAGGTAATGTTATAAGATATGAACTTTTTGAGGGCATTATCAACTCTAAAAGAAGGTTTTGCTACGAAGAGATTGACGCCATCTATGAAAACGAAAAGCTAAGCAATGCTAAAAATAATTTTATTCCACCATTTTTGCTTCCCTTGCGGAATATGATTCAAACTATTAGAGCCAGAAGACTTACCAAAGGCTATCAATTCCATACCCCAGATATTCGTTTGGAACTAGACGAGGATCTAGAGCTAGTGCGTTGTGAAAAAGAGGAGGATAGCTTCTCTCATCATTTAGTAGAAGAGTGTATGCTTTTAGCCAATATCTGCGCTTCGCAATATTTTAAATATGGAATCTTTAGAACCCACCCTGCTCCTGAGAGACGGGGCATCCAAACACTGATCCACGATCTAGCAAGCACGGGCATTTATGTGGATGAAGTTTTAGATATGCACAAGCAAGTTGCCCTTATTCAAGCAGAAGCTGACAAAAAGAATATTCGAGAGATTGTAGATAAGATGATTATCAAATCTCTTAAAAGAGCAGAATACTCTTACGAGAATATTGGTCACTTTGGTTTAGGATTTGAAAGCTACAGCCACTTTACCTCCCCAATTAGAAGATACTCCGATCTCATTTTGCATAGATATCTTAAAGCTATTATTCACAGTGAAAGAAAAAAAGAGAACTTTATCAACAAAGAGCTTGTATTTACAACAAAAATTGTCACTAGCTTGGAGGGAGAAACCTCTAAGATCATGTGGGACTATGAGGATTTTGTCTATGCTCGATGGGGAGAAAAAAACACCCAAAAGATCTTTACAGGATTCATTCAAGATGTTGGCGAACCAAGCAAAGATACAATTGTTAAACTTAAAGAGGATGCCCTAGGAGCAAGAATTTTTTGCAAATTTGATAAAAATCTGCGTTTAGAGAATTTTCAAGATGTCAAGGTAAAAGTCATATCAGCCTCCCTTTTAAGTGCTCGAATTTATGGAGAGATCCTTATAGATGTATAGGAGAGATTTTGAGGCGCTTCTTAGAAAAGGGGAGTATCCAAGGAATATTATGTTTTTTGGAGAGGATGACTACTTTATAGAAAAATTCACCAAAGCTATTATAGACAGCCACGGCAATCCCTCTTTGCTTAAACTTTACTTTAACGAGTTTGATTTGCAAAGTGCTAAAACCCATCTAGGAGAGTCTAGCCTTTTTGGCGATAGCAATATTTTGGTTGTAAAAACTGACAAAAAAATAGATGCAAAATCTTTAAAAACTCTCATCGAAACGGTTAATAAAACCCCCAATGCCCTTTTTATTCTTCACTACTACGCAGAAGATGGCAAAAATAAATCAAGGCTTTTTAACACCAAAGGCCAATCTGTTTTTGTACGGTTTTTTAAGCCTACCTTTCAAGAGGCCATGAAAACCCTCACGGAAATTGCTACCTCTAAGAAGGTGAACATAAGCCCAGACATTAT
>JAABTA010000125.1 GCA_011390075.1 Helicobacteraceae bacterium
GTTTTTGCAATTTTTGCTGCATTTTCATAACCGATATGTGGATTAAGTGCAGTAACTAACATGAGTGACTCATTCAAAAATCTCTGAATATTGCCCTCATTTGCTTCTAATCCCACAATACATCTCTCATCAAAACTAATCATTGAATCAGCCAAAAGTCTAATGGATTGAATAATGTTATAAGCAATCACAGGCTTAAAAACATTCAATTCAAAATTTCCTTGACTTGCCGCAATACCTATAGCCGTATCGTTACCCATAACTTGCACAGCAACCATGGTGACTTGCTCTGGTTGGGTTGGGTTTACTTTTCCTGGCATAATAGAGCTTCCTGGTTCATTAGCTGGAATAGTAAGCTCGCCAATACCACATCTAGGACCACTTGCTAGCCATCTTACATCATTGGCTATTTTCATGAGGTTTGCCGCTAATCCCTTTAATGCACCACTTAAAACAACTTCGCCATCGTGGCTTGTAAGGGAGTGAAACTTATTAGGGTGTGACTTAAACCCATAGTCCTCGCCACAAATATCATTTAAGATCGTACTCACTCTCTCGCTCCACTCTGGGTGCGAGTTGATACCTGTACCAACCGCTGTACCCCCTATGGCAAGCTCTTTTATGTCCTCTAGTGAAGTCTCTATTTGCTTTAAGGATTTATCAAGCATGTGCACATAACCACTGAGTTCTTGACCAAGAGTCAACGGCGTTGCATCCATTAAGTGAGTTCTACCAATCTTGACGATTTTTTCAAAGGATTTTGCCTTTGCGTCAAAGGTGGCTCTGAGCTGTTTGAGTGAAGGAACAAGCGTATCAATAACCTCTTTTACAATCGCCACTCTCATAGCCGTTGGGTAAGTGTCATTAGAACTTTGCCCCTTATTGACATCATCATTAGGGTGGATGAGTTTCTCTTTTGTAAAATCGCTTCCTAAGATCTCGGTCCCTCTATTGGCAAGGACTTCATTCATGTTCATGTTAGACTGTGTGCCACTTCCTGTTTGCCACACAACCAAAGGAAAGTTATCATTTAATTTTCCAGCGACGACCTCATCAGCGGCCTCTGAAATTGCTTGGCACTTTTTCTCATCCATTCTTCCAAGATCGTTATTTGCAATAGCACACGCTTTTTTAAGGTATGCAAAAGCTCTGACAACTTCCATTGGCATTTTTTCTATACCAATTGCAAAGTTCTCATAACTTCTTTGAGTTTGAGCAGCCCAGTACTTATCACTAGGAACTTGCATCTCCCCCATGGTATCTTTTTCTATTCTGTAACCCATCTTTTTTTATCCTTCAAAAAAGTTTTTTGTTTTGAGCGTATTAATCATCTCGGTAACTGTTGCCACCGAAGCTTTCAATAGCTCTCTCTCTTGTGTCTCTAAAGGTACCTCTACTATTTTCTCCAAACCATTTTTTCCCAATACAATAGGCACACCTGTGACAACATCACTAAAACCATACTCCCCTTCAAGGTAGATAGCACAAGGAAACTCTTGCAAGGAGTCATTTAAGATTGCTTCGCACATCAGCGTTGTCGCTTTTGCAGGACCAAAAGAGGCTGAACCCGTTTGCAGGTGCCCAACAATCTCTGCCCCTGCATTTTTTGTTCTTTCAACCACCTCATCGATATCCTCTTGACTCAAAAGCTTAGTGAGCGAAACGCCAGAGACTGTGGAGTAGTTCTTAAGAGGCACCATAGTGTCTCCATGCCCCCCTAAAACAGAGGTGTGAATCTGACCACTCCCATACCCTAGTTTTTCGTAGATAAAGCGAGCCATTCTTGCTGAATCAAGTATTCCAGCCATTCCAATGACCTTCTCTTTGGCAAAGCCTGTCTCTTTAAGCACTACATAAGTCATCACATCCAATGGATTTGTAATCACTATCACAACAGCGTTTGGAGCGTATTCTCGAATATCTTTGGAGATTGACTTCATAATATTTGCATTGGTAAAGAGCAAATCATCTCTTGTCATTCCAGGTTTTCTTGCACTTCCAGCTGTAATAATAACAATATCGCTTCTCGCAATATCTCTAGCAGACTCAGCAGCATGGACAAGTGTATGAGCATTAACAACAGAAGCGCCTTGGGAGATATCAAGGGCTTTTCCTTTGGCAAGTTCGCTTAAGGCATCAACCAAAACTACCTCGTGGGCGTTTCCCATTATAGCCAATGAGTAAGCAAGTGTAGACCCTACATTGCCTGCACCATAGACAGCTATTTTTTTCCCTCGACCAATCATCAAAACCCTTTTTTAAATCAGAAATATAATAACCAAAGAAAACCAAAAGTGCAATAGGCATCTTTTGGTTTTCTCAAAAATTTGCGGAAAATTTACAATTGAAAATTCTTATATTTTTTTCACACAACAGGAACTAGAGAGCATCAATAATTTCATTAAGCGTTTGGCTCGGTCTCATAACCGCACTGAGTTTCTCTTCGTCAGGTTTATAGTATCCACCAACATCCACAGATTTTCCTTGAACACTATTGAGCTCATTTACAATCACCTCTTCGTGCTCTCTCATTTTAGAAGCAACCATTTTAAATTTTTCAGAGAGTTCACTATCTTCTGTCTGTTTAGCAAGCTCTTCTGCCCAGTACACTGCCAGATAGAAGTGACTTCCTCTATTATCTAGCTCACCACACTTTCTCTTTGGTGATTTATCATCATTTAAAAGAGACTCTGTTGCTCTATCTAGTGCCGTAGCTAAGATCTGCGCTCTTTTATTGTCTTCTGCATTTGCTACTTGTTCAAATGATGGAACAAGGGCTAAAAACTCTCCTAAAGAGTCCCATCTGAGGTGGTTTTCTTGCAGTAGTTGCTGTACATGCTTAGGAGCACTTCCACCAGCACCTGTTTCAAACAATCCCCCACCATTCATCAGTGGCACAATTGATTGCATTTTTGCTGAAGTTCCTAATTCCAAAATTGGGTAGAGATCTGTATTATAATCTCTAAGTACATTTCCTGTTACAGAGATTGTATTTTCTCCTCTTCTTTGTCTCTCAATCGTGACTTTAGCCGCCTCTTTTACTGACATAATCTCAATATCTAGACCACTTGTATCGTAATCTTTAAGATACTCATCTACTTTTTTTCTTAGTTCTATTGTATGGGCTCTATCACTATCTAACCAAAAAATAGTTTTCCAGCCTGTAGCTTTTGCTCTTGTGACTGCTAACTTGACCCAATCTTTAATAGGATCATCTTTTACCATCACCATTCTCCAGATGTCACCCTCACCTACCTCTTGGCAAAAGATCTCTTTGCCATCGCTATCAGTAACCATCACCTTGCCATCTGCTGGAATCTCAAAAGTTGTTGGATGTGAACCGTACTCTTCTGCCTTTTGCGCCATCAGACCCACATTTGGAACTGTGCCCATTGTTGTAGGATCTAGCGTGCCTTCTGCAATACAGTTTTTAATTGTCTCATCATACAGTGGTGCGTAAGTACTATCAGGGATTACAAATTTTGCATCCTCTGTTGTGTCATCTGAGTTCCACATCTTACCACCTGCTCTAATAGCTGCTGGCATCGAGGCGTCAATAATAACATCACTTGGTACATGCAAGTTTGTAATGCCTTTGCTTGAATCCACCATTGCAAGTCTAGGTCTTGTTTTATAGACAGCTTCGATATCTGCTTTAATCTCAGCTTGTTTGTCAGCAGGAAGTTTGTCTAATCTTGAATAGAGATCTCCTAAACCATTATTAAAGTCCACTCCAAGTTCTTTAATTGTGTCCGCATGCTTAGCAATTGCGTCTTTATAGAATACTTTGACACAGTGCCCAAAGATAATAGGGTCAGAGACTTTCATCATAGTTGCTTTCATGTGTAGAGAGAAAAGTACATCTTTAGCTTTGGCATCCTCCATCTCTTTTTCTAAAAATGCATCGAGAGCTTTTGCGCTCATAAAGGTTGCATCCACAATCTCACCTTGAGCTAAAGGTTTGTTCTCCATCAATACTGACTCACTGCCATCTTTACCTACAAATGCAATTTTTGCGTTAGTATCTTTTTTGATAGTCGTTGAGATCTCATTATTTCT
>JAABTA010000126.1 GCA_011390075.1 Helicobacteraceae bacterium
CGTAGCACTAATATATATTGACGATATAGAAGACGATAATATAGATTATTTGGAACCAATAGAAAAAATAAAAAAAGAAGAAATTAGAGATCTGCAAGTGGCTCTGATATTATTTTAAAATAATTTGTGCTCATTTGCCTTATTAACTTTTTGTTGCTAGAATATATAGCAATGATAAATAAAATAAAAATGAAAATCTTTGTAGTTTTAGCTGCGGCTTTTCTTTTGGTTGTAGGGTTTAAACTTGCTGGCTTTGACGCTCTTTCGTTAGAGTATATCTCTTCTCACAGCGCAGAGTTTGAAAAAAGTGTGGAGAATAATATCTACTTGAGTATCGCTAGTTATGTTTTTGCTTATATTGTTTTTTTAAGCATTGGTGCACCTATTGGCGCTATTATGAGTGTGGTGGCTGGGTACTTTTTTGATGTCTATATTGGGATATTTGCTGTGATGTTTGCTGCGATGATCTCTGCAAGCATTACCTTTTTTCTTGGTAAGAAGATACTCGATCGCTATTTAAAGCAAAAATATCAACAAAAACTAGGACAAATAGAAGAGGAGCTAGAGGCGTATGGTCTGTACTATGTTTTGGCGACAAGATTTAGCTCTGTCTTGCCCTTTTTTCTCTTAAACTTGCTTTTTGGTGCTTCTGGGATCTCGGGCAAAAAATTTTTTTTTGGTACCTTTGTAGGACTCATTCCAGGAACGATTATTTATCTTAATATAGGTAGTTCCTTAAAAAAAATAGAGAACTTTCAGGGGATTTTTGATCTTAAACTGCTTATGCTTTTTCTTTTACTAGCAGCGATGGCCATTGCCCCTGTGCTTATTAAACACTTAACAAAAGGGAGGAAAACAGATGTTTAGATGGTTTCCTGTGCGATATTTTTTATCCAAACTA
This sequence comes from Helicobacteraceae bacterium, assembly GCA_011390075.1. Classification (GTDB taxonomy): domain Bacteria; phylum Campylobacterota; class Campylobacteria; order Campylobacterales; family SZUA-545; genus JAABTA01. Next base: position 902 of record JAABTA010000126.1, read on the forward strand.
GCGCGCTCTAAGGGGTTTATTGATCCTTTCTTGCTCACATCCAAATTGCAAAAATTTGCCGAGCCTTCGGAGGTGAGCGAGCCAATAGAGCTCCTAAGGGCTGGGGCGATTTTTCATGCAAGAGGTTTGGTAAACTCCAAAGTCTTGCAACAAAATCTTGATTGGAATTGGCCTTATTGGGTACAAAAACAGTTTAATCCTCACGATAATAGTTTCTTACCTAGAGCCTTCTCTATTACCCATATTAACCTGACTCACAGAAACTGGACAGCGGTAGGTATCCCTGGGATAGACCACTACCCTATAATAGATCCTAGAGGAATGATTACGCCCCATTTTGATGGAAGTTCTATCGATTTTCTGCTCCAAAGCGAAGAGGGGGAGATTGTGCCTCCAAAAGAGTCCGAGGTAAAACAAGATCTTGATGTAGAAGATAACCTTTGTGTGACAACACGCTTTAACAAACCGACACAATCTCTAGAATCTAAGGTGTTTGTTGCACTGGAAGAGGATATTCCCTATTGTATTGTACAGCTCAAAGCTCACTGCAAAAACAGTGGCAGACTCTCTGTGCTTATTCGCCCAGTAAATCCAGAAGGGGTGAGCTTTATTCACTCTATAGAGGTAAATGGCAAAGAGGTTCTAGTCGATGATAAAGAGTACCTAAGTGCAGATAAAGCACCTAATAACACCACGCTTTTTGGCTACAAAGATGGTGATAGTGCCAATCATATTGGCCAATTAACAGATGATGTTATTAGTTGTGATATTGGTATGGCAAATATGGCAATGAGTTATAGTTTTGAAAAAGAGTTAGAGCTCACGCTCAAGATCCCACTGGCAAAAAGCGAAAACTTTTTTACCCAAAAAGCAAAAGAGATTCTTGAAATTGATCAAACATCTTATAGAAATTGGCAAGAGTTTACACACGAACTCAGTGTGCTTGCAACTGCGGATAAGAGCATAGATTTTCTTTTTAAAGCCGCTGAAAAAAACACTCTGCTAATGTCGCCAAAAGAGGTGTTTCCAGGGCCTTATACCTACAGAAGATTTTGGTTTCGTGACGCTGTGTTTATTCTAAACGCCATTATCTCTATGAATATGCTCTCTAAAGCAAGAGAGATCTTAGATGAGTTTCCAAAAAAACAAAGAAGAGATGGCTACTACCTTTCCCAAGAGGGAGAGTGGGACTCCAATGGGCAGGTACTTTGGATCTATTACAGATATTTTCAGGTATCAAACTCAAAGCTCAACTCGCGAGATCTAGAGAGTATGCATAAGGCTGCGTGGTGGATTATTCACAAAAGAAACAAAAAAGATGGATCAAGCGTTTCTGGACTGATGCCAGCTGGGTTTAGTGCAGAACACTTTGGGGCAAATGATAACTACCATTGGGACAGTATATTTAGTGCCTATGGGCTTATCTGCGCAGGGAGACTTTGCAAAGCCCATGGATACAAAGAAGAAGATGGCGAACTCTTTATACAAGAGGGGGAAGATCTTAAAGCCTCTATTGAGTTTAGTATTGAACAAAACAGAGAAAAAACCAAAGGAGCAGTTGCCACCTCCCCTCACAGGCGAATGGATAGTGCCGCGGTTGGATCACTAGCGGGTATCTATCCCCTTGATCTGTTTGAGAGCAATGATGAAAGATTTATAAAAACAGCAAAATTTTTACAAGAGCGGTGCTTTTTTGAAGGGGCATTTTTTCAAGATATGATCCACTCTGGCATGAACGCCTATCTCTCTTTGCATGTGGCACAAGTGTTTTTAAAAGCAGGATTTCGAGAGGAGTTTATCAAGATTTTAGAAGTTGTCAAAGATCTTGCAAGTCCAACAGGACAGTGGCCAGAGGCGATTCATCCAATTACAAAAGGTGGCTGCATGGGTGATGGCCAGCACATCTGGGCAACAGCGGAGTGGATTATGGCGATCTCTAATGCCTTTGTTTTAGAAAAAGAGAATGCCGTTGTTCTCTTGCGGGGAGTGCCCAAAAGCTGGCTTGAGAAAAACGGGGAGATAAGTTTACGAAAATTAGCTACAAAATTTGGCGTGTTAGATATTGTGGTCAAACTTAAAAAGACAAAATTAGAGGTCACAGTCGATGGGCTCTTGAATGATTGTGAGATTATTTTTGATATGTTTGGAATGAATAAGAATATGAAAAAAAATAACTTTAAGGTAGATATTGATGAATATATTAATGATGACAAATACTTATAAACCCCATGTTGGCGGGGTGGCAAACTCCGTTGCAACTTTTAGAGAAGCTCTTATAAAAAAGGGGAATAGGTGCTTGGTTGTTGCCCCTCACTTTGATAATGAACAAGAAGAAGACGATGTTTTAAGGGTGCACGCCATACAAAATTTTAATGGCTCAGACTTCTCTGTCTCTTTGCCAACACCTACGCTTCTCAAAGAAATTAATGAGTTTTTTACTCCCGATATTGTCCACTCTCACCATCCATTTCTTTTGGGAAATAGTGCTCTTAGAATTTCTGCATTAGAAAATACCCCCACCGTGTTTACCCACCACACCCTCTATGAGCGCTACACCCACTACATTCCAGGGGATTCGGAGATCTTAAAAGATCTTGCGGTAAAACTCTCTGTGGAGTATGCTAATCTTTGTAGTTGTGTGGTTGCTCCTAGTGAGGCTATTAGAGATCTCTTAATCGAGCGTGGAGTGCACAAAGAGATTCGTGTGATTCCTACAGGGATTGATGTTGAGAGTTTTCAAAGAGCTAAGCTTGATAAAGATCTGCAAAAAGAGTTAGGAGTAGGCAAGAAAGATTTTGTCATAGGGCATGTGAGCAGATTGGCCAATGAGAAAAATCAACACTTTTTATGCCAGTGTGTGGCAGAGTTTTTAGCCAAAAGAGCAGATGCAAAATTTTTATTAGTTGGCGATGGCGAAACAAAAGAAGAGCTACAAAAGATCTTTGAGGAAAAAGGAGTCGCTGCTCAAGTGATCTTTGCAGGAGTTGCCAAAGGCAAGAGGCTAAAAAGAATGTATAAGCTGATGGATATTTTTGCCTTTACATCCACAAGCGAGACCCAAGGCATGGTTATAGCTGAAGCTCTCAGTGCTAGCACTCCTATAGTGGCCCTCGAAGCCTCTGGAGTAAGCGAAATTGTAAAAAAT
>JAABTA010000127.1 GCA_011390075.1 Helicobacteraceae bacterium
AGGTAACAACCATGGAAGAGCGAAAACCAACTAAAATAAGCATAGAAAGTGCAAAAATATCGAGGGCAGTAAAAAAGAGCGCGAGGGTCTCTTTGGCGATTAAAGAGGCAAGAAAAGTTTTAAACCCAATATTAACAACTAAAGCAAGAGTAGAGAGAGGCATCGATGCAATCAATGCCTTTTTGGCTTGTGTCACTAAAGTTCCTTACAGACTAAAACTAAAATGGTTTCACAATAACAAGTATTACAATACCAATAAGAAGAAGTGTTGGAAGTTCGTTATAGACCCTAAAGAACTTACCACTTTTTTGGCACCTGTCCTCTTCAAGCTCTCTTCTTAGCTTTCCAGAGTGGAAAAAATAGCCAATAAGTAGTGCAACCAAAGTAAGCTTGGCATGCATCCAGCCTGCACCGCTAAACACAGAAGGGTTGAGCACAATAAGCACAATACCACTAAGAAGCGTTGCCCAAAATGCAGGAATACCAATGTATCTATAGAGCTTATACTCCATAATTTTTACAACACCTAAAAACTCTTTTTTCTCTCTATTTTCCGCATGATAGACAAAAAGTCTCGGTAGATAAAACATGGCAGCAAACCATGAAACCATAGCCATTATGTGAAATGCCTTGAGGGATAAATAGAACAACTTTCTCTCCTTTTATCTATAGATAACATCAAACGCTTCAGGAATATCTACTTGAAAACGCTCTTCGCTTATTTTTTTCTTACGGATATCAAAAAAGACAATCTCTATTTGATTGTCAAGCTTGTCTTTAAAAGTGATTGTATCAATAAATTCTTTACCAATTGTAAGTCGCATAGGGGTCCCATCAAAAACAACTTCTCTCATATTTTTTTCCACCATAGTGCTATCTTCATAGATCTTTTTAAGATTAATCCCCTCATCGTGGTTAATAACACTCATTTGATAGATCTCAGGCTCTGTAATAAATACTTTTGAATCTTTTACAAGCACAGATTTTACAATAGGCTCTTGATACTCCCAAAGCACCCTATCATCATCAACAAAGATCTCTCCTTTATAGGTGATTGTCTGGTTCATATCATTGGTAATTGTCTGTTTAAAACTGCTAGTAATATTGTCAAAAGTAATATTGGCGTGTAGGCTTACTACCAAAACGATTATTATTGCTATTTTTTTCATTTTCCATCCTCTAAAAATCTTGAAATACTAATAAGCTCCTCTTTGGTCAAAAAATATTTTGGAACAAAATAGGAGTGTTTTTTTATGCCCTTCTTTAGTTTTTGCCAATTAAAAAACTTTAAGCTAGGGGCAAAAATTGTCACCGGTTTTCCACTATCACTCACATACTCAGAGATAATTTTGCCACTACCATTCTCTCCATGGCACTTATTGCAACCAATACCCCGTGGATCTTTAAAAAGTCTCTCTCCATACTCTCTGTCTGTAATAAAACTGCTAGAAAAAAGGGTTGTAGCTAAAATCAGTTGTAATATAAGCGCGTTTTTGAACATAATCATCTTTGAGATATAATCTTTGTCTTAATTGTACAAAAATTATTTAAAATAAAGAGAAGTTGATGGAACTACTAGATGGAAAAAAGCTCTCTGCAAAAATCAGAGAAGAGGTCAAAGCAGAAACTGAGATCTTAAAGCTTGAACACAAAGTCACTCCAGGGCTCGCTGTGATACTTGTTGGCAACGATCCTGCTAGCCATGCGTATGTAAATATGAAATCCAAAGCGTGCAAAGAGGTGGGGATCTACTCTATTATCCACGAAATGCCAGAGTCTATCTCCCAAGAGGAGATCTTAGATATTATTCAAAAAATTAACGACAACGAATATATAGATGGTGTACTTATCCAGTTGCCCCTGCCCACTCAGGTTGACACCAATATGCTTATAGAAGCTATTGATGTAAAAAAAGATGTGGATGGTTTTCACCCATACAATGTCGGCAACCTAGTCACAGGGAAAGATGGCTTTGTCCCTTGTACTCCTTTAGGGGTCATGGACCTTTTGGCTGAGTATAATATTGATGTAAGGGGTTTAAATGCCTGTGTTGTGGGAGCTAGCAATATTGTTGGCAAACCGATGCAAGCGTTGCTTCTTAATGCTGGTGCCACAGTGGATATCTGCCATATTGACACAAAAGATCTCAAAGCCCATACCTTAAATGCTGATATACTCTTAGTGGGTGTTGGCAAAGCCAATCTTATTACAGAAGATATGGTCAAACAAGGAGCTGTTGTTGTTGATATTGGTATTAACAAACTTGAAAGTGGCAAATTAGTTGGCGATGTGGATTTTGATAATGTCTCAAAAAAATCTTCTTTTATCACTCCAGTCCCTGGTGGCGTAGGTCCTATGACCATTGCCACGCTTTTAAAAAATACTGTAAAAGCTGCTAAAGCCTACAGAGTAGCAAAGAAAAAGTGAGCCTATGGAAAACGAAAATAGAAAAACACTCAGAACAAAACTAACAAAAGCCTACGATTTTTCAAACTCATGGGTGGGAACAATTATTATTGTTCTTCTTGTGATATTCTTTTTTGCACAAGCCTTTGTTATCCCTAGCGGTTCTATGAAAAACACTCTTTTAGAAGGCGATCACCTCCTTGTGAAAAAGTTTAGCTATGGAATACCTACTCCCCATATTCCCTGGCTAGAGGTTCCTGTGCTTCCAGATTTTGATGGAGATGGCCATCTTTTTCGTGGGGACATGCCAAAAAGAGGGGATATTGTTGTCTTTAGGTTTCCTAAGAATCCAAAGATCCATTATGTCAAAAGGCTTGTAGCTACTGGCGGTGATGTTGTGATGTTTCGTGGAAAAAACTTCTATCTTAAGCCTAAAGAGGGGGATGAGTTTGTAAAAGAAAACTATATGCCCGATCAGATTGTAGAGCTCAATGGAGAACTATGGGTAGCCAACCCCTACAGACCTCACCACCCTGGAATCAATAGCCACGAATTTGTCCATACTATTGGTCTTTTCCCCGATCAGGTTTATTCTTACGGCCCAACAAGAGTTCCAAAAGATCAGTTCTTTATGGTGGGAGACAACCGCGATCACTCCAATGATAGTAGATTTTGGGGCAGTGTTTCTTATAAATATATAGTTGGTAAACCTTGGTTTATCTACTTTAGCTGGGAGAATAGAAGTTACGAGTCTGTGATTAACGGTGGCTTTGAAATTGGGGCAGACTTGCAAGCCCTACACAAAGTGTGCCCAGACATTGAACCATTCACCCAAGAGTGCAAAGAGATGTGGAATGCTAACCTCTATAAAGTTCGGTGGGAGAGAATTGGAAAAACAATTGAGGGCCTAGAGGAGCTCTTAAAATAGATGGAGTTTCCAGATCTAAACCCTACAGAGATAGTGATTAAAATAGTCGCTTTAATGGTTGCTATTATTGGTCACGAAATCATGCATGGACTTGCTGCGTATAAATACGGGGATGATCTCGCTAGATCTCAGGGCAGACTGAGCATTAATCCAATAGTGCATATAGACCCATTAGGAACCATTGTATTGCCTCTTTTGCTCTTTCTCTCTGGCGCCCCATTTTTGTTTGGATGGGCAAAACCTGTTCCTATTAACACACGAGTTGTTTTACAAAATGGGGGCTATTTTGCCATGGTTGTTGTCTCCCTTGCTGGCATTGCTTACAACCTAGCTTTAGCTGTGACAGCAGCTTTTCTTATCAACAGCGGAGTTGATAGTGGAATTTTAGCCTACTTTCTGTTGCAGCTAGTTATCTTTAATGTGGTGTTAGGGATCTTTAATCTCTTGCCAGTACCACCGCTTGATGGAGCCAATGCTATCGAGTTTCTTGCGAGAATATTTCGTTTTGACGCTCTTGTTCGTTTTTATCAAAAAATTGAGCGATTTGGAATGGTGATTCTTATACTCATTCTAGCCACCCCTCTTAATCAGCCACTGTTTAGCCTGATTCGCTCTATTATCCTAGGTCTTTTAAGATGAGTAGCCCTCATGTCTCTGTACTGCAAGAGGAGATTGCTAGCTACTTTAGCAACCTA